>DASVCG010000171.1:0-6958 GCA_036381755.1 Phycisphaeraceae bacterium
ACGTCGAATCGATCAAGCGCCGCCTCGTCGAGCAGCTTACCAGCCCCGTGCGCTGGTCCGAATCGATGCAGCGGGCCTGCAAGCTGTTCCCGCAGCACCGCTTCATCGAGCTGGCCCCGGGCAAGGTGCTCAGCGGCCTGATGCGGCGGATCGACCGGGCGGTTAAAGTGGACAACTTCGCCGAACCCAGCCAATAAACCCCCGCTGCCCGGCCGCGGGGCGACAAACCCAACCCCTGCGAGGGGAAACTAAAGGAAAGAAGCGTCACAGCCCCGCCCCTGGCGGTCAAAGACCGTATGATTCGGCTCAGTCAACCTCGAACCCCCAAAATGGATCGCGTCACCGGCCATGCCTGAACCCTCCGCTCCCCGTATCGCTCTGGTCACCGGCGCCTCGCGTGGCATCGGCGCCGCCATCGCCCACGCCCTGGCCCGCCAAGGCCGGCACGTCGTGTGTGCTGCGCGTGATACGCAAAAGCTCCAGCAGGTGTGCCAGGCCATCGAGCAGGCCGGCGGCAGCGCTTCCTCCGCCGTGTGCGACGTCAGCCAGCCCGAGCAGATCGTCCAGCTCATCGAGGGCGTCGCCAAGGAGCACGGCAGGCTGGACATCCTCGTCAACAACGCCGGCATCACCCGCGATAACTTGCTGCTTCGCATGAGCGATGAGGAGTTCGACCAGGTCATCGCCACCAACCTGCGCAGCGCGTTTGTGGCCTGCCGGGCGGTCCTGCGGCCGATGATGCGCGGCAAATGGGGGCGGATCATCAATATCGGCTCGGTTTCGGGCCTGGTGGGCAACGCCGGCCAGGGCAACTACGCCGCGGCCAAGGCCGGCCTCGTCGGCCTGACGAAATCCATCGCCAAGGAGATGGCCTCCAAGGGCATCACCGCCAACGTGGTCGCCCCCGGCTTCATCCAGACCGACATGACCGACACCCTGCCCCAGGCCATCAAGGACCAGGTGGTCAAGATCACGCCCGTGGGCCGCTTCGGCCAGCCTGAGGAGATCGCCGCCGCCGTCGCCTATCTGGCCAGCGAGGAGGCCGGCTACGTCACCGGTCAGGTGCTCACCGTGGACGGCGGCATGACCATGAGCTGACCGCCTCCGCTGCGGCCAGAGGCGGCTTGGCAGTCGCTTGTCAGCAAGCTATATTCCGAGGATAGGACCCGGATCCGGCCGCCCCTGCCCGGGGTAGGCGCAAAGGAGATGATAATGGACGAAAAAGAGATTGAGGAAAAGGTTATCGCCATCGTCGCTGAGCAGATGGGCGTCGACAAGGGCGAGATCAGCCGCGACACCCACTTTGTCAACGACCTGAACGCCGACAGCCTCGACACGGTGGAACTGGTCATGGAGTTCGAGGACGAATTCGAGACCTCCATCCCCGATGAGGAGGCCGAGAAGATCCAGACCGTCGGCCAGGCCATCGACTTCATCAAGGAGCACATCGCCAAGGCCAAGCAGCAGTAGCCTTGGCGGGTCGCCGCCCTGGGCTCTTATTACCCCCAAGCCGGTGCGGGCTCCCGCCAGACCAGGTCCGTGGGCAGGCCCCGGGGACCGGGTCGGCCCCATGGAAAACCAACCGGGGATGGATCAGACCCTCTGGTCCCCCCACCAACGGAGCACGTGAACCCGACCGGGGTGGCGCAGGCGGCGGATGACTAGACCGCCGCCCCGGCAGGTTCATTCGAGATCGTGTCCATGAGCAACCGTCGTCGTGTGGTCATCACGGGACTTGGCTGGGTCACCAGCCTGGGCGCCTCGGTCGAGCAGGTCTGGCAAGCCCTGCTGGCCGGCCAAAGCGGCATCCGCCCCATCACGCGGTTCGACACGACCCAGTACAGCGTGAAGTTCGGCGGGGAGGTGTCCAACTGGACCCCCGCCAACCTCGATAAGCGCGACGCCAAGCGGCTCGACCGCTTCGCCCAGTTCGCCCTTGATGCCGCCATCGACGCTGTCCGCGACGCCGACCTGGACTTCTCCAAGGAAAACCCCTGGCGATGCGGGGCCATCGTGGGCTCGGGCATCGGCGGGATCGAGGAGTTCGAGTCCGGCTACCGCAAGCTCCTGGAAAAAGGGCCCGACCGCGTCAGCCCCTTCATGGTGCCCAAGCTCATGTGCAACGCCGGCTCGGGCAATATCTCCATCCACTGGGGGCTCAAGGGGCCCAACTCCGCCGTCACCAGCGCCTGCGCCAGCGCCGCACACGCCATCGGCGAAGCCGCTGAGGCCATCCGCTACGACGCCGCGGACATCATGATCACCGGCGGCTCCGAGGCCGCGCTGACCCCCCTGGGCCTGGCCTGCTTCATCGCCCTGCGCGCCTTGTCCACCCGCAACGACGAGCCCCAACGCGCCTCACGCCCCTTCGATAAGGACCGCGACGGCTTCATCCTTTCCGAAGGCGCCGGCATCATCGTCCTGGAAGAGTACGAGCACGCCCGCCAGCGCGGCGCACGCATCTACGCCGAGCTGCTGGGCGTGGGCCAGTCCGCCGACGGCTCGCACATCACCGCACCCGATGAGCAGGGCCGCGGCGCCGCCTACGCCATGGAGGTCGCCCTCAAGGACGCGGGCATCTCCACCCACGACGTGGACTACATCAACGCCCACGGCACCAGCACCCCCCTGGGCGACGTGGCTGAAACCCGCGCCATCAAGCTCCTGTTCAACAGCCAGGCCTCCCGCGTGGCCGTCAGCTCCACCAAGAGCATGACCGGCCACCTGCTGGGCGCCTCAGGCGGCATCGAGGCCATCATCACCGCCAAGGCCATCCAGACCGGTGCCCTGCCCCCCACCATCAACCTCGACGAGCCCGACGAAGAGTGCGACCTGGACTACATCCCCCACACCGCCAGGGAAGCCAACGTCCGCTACGCCATGAGCAACTCCTTCGGCTTCGGCGGGCACAACGTCTCCCTGGTGATGGGCAAAATCTAGATCCAGCTCCCGCCACAGGCCGCATCCTCCGCCGCATTCTTCCCCATCCCGCTCTATCCGCGCAAAAAACAGCCGCGGGCGCAACGGCGCCCACGGCTGCGGAGGATCGCTTGTTGATTGGATTCCTCGACCGATCAGCAGGCCGGGCGTGCTGGATCAGTCGAGGAAATCGATCTCCAGCGTGTTGCGGATCTTCTCCAGGGCCTTGTTCTGGATCTGCCGCACACGCTCCTTGGTCACGCCGATGATCCGGCCCACCTGCTCCAGCGTCAGCGGCCGGGCGTCAGCGTCCTGCGCCCGGTTGAGGGCGAAGCGGTGCTCGATCACCTCCTGCTCGATGGGCGAGAGGTCCGCCCGGTTCGAGCGGATGATCGACCGCAGCTCGTCGACGCAGTCGTCCTCGTGCTGGTCGCGCTTGAGCTCCAGGTGGTTGGACCGCTCCAGCTTCGGGTCGAAGTCGGTGGGGAACATCTGGCGGTACTTGCTCAGCTTCACCCCGCTGCGCGAGAACGCCTTGAGGATCGCCCGGCAGGCGTAGGTGGAGAACTTGAAGCCACGCGCCACGTCGAACTTGTCCACCGCCCGAAGCAGCGCCATGTTGCCCTCGCTGACCAGGTCGGCGAAGTCCACCTCGCTCATCCGCGTCCGCTTGGCCATCGCCAGCACCAGCGCCAGGTTCGTCTGGGCGATCTGGTCGCGGTAGGCCTCAGCCCGGCGGTACCACTCCAGCAGCTCTCGGGCCTGCGCCGGGTCGATCGCCTGCTGGCTGCGCAGCTCGTCGCGCATCTGGCACACGCGGTAGCGGCAGTAGTTGAACTGGAGGAACAGCGCCCGCTCCTCCTTGGCGCTCAGCAGCACCGTGCCCACCTGCTTGGGCGGCCGGGCGTCCGCGAACGCGTCCATCACCGGGTGATACCAACTGGTGTCCGGCTTCTGGATCGGCGGGGCCTCGTCGAAAATCTTCCGCTGCGCCTGGGCCGGGGGCAGGTCGAACCACTCGTGGTGAACGTGCTCGTACTTCTCCGTCAGCAGCCGCTTGAGCGTGGCCTGATCGCGCAGGCTCAGCGGCCGCGACGAGCCGCTGAGGCTCACGCGCTGGTGCTTCCGCGCCTGCTCCAGAGGCGAGTCTGGGTGCGTCAGCTTCGTCATGATCCTTGGGTCCTGCCTTTCCCGGAAACATTCATCTTCGATAGCCCGCCTGTGGCCCCGCTCCTGGGCCCAGCCCAGCCGCGTGCAGGGGCAGACTCAACTTTGTTGCCAAGGCTGAAAGTCCGGATGGTCCCCCATACGCCGGGTAACCAACCTCAACAGGCGGGCCGGCCGGTCTCCATACGACCTCTTTTAATACGACAGCGAGGGCTCCAAAGTTCCTTCTCATTAGAATTATTCCAAATTGGATCCCGGCACGCCTGGGCGCCTTCGCGGGCCTGGAGCGCCCCCCCCTGCCTTGCCCCCTCCAGCGGCGGCCGGCCCCGTTGCCCCAGCCCATCAGCCTGGGCTCCGAAAGCCGGCTGCAATCCCCCCTGTGCCGGAGCTTGCAAAGGTCGTGCCGAGAAAAAAGGCCGCCCCCCGGTTTGGATGCGGCAAATAAATCCCCACAGCACAGCACCAATCGCTTTGCCGACGACTCGCCACACCCCGCGGGCTAATCCCTCCCCCGGGCAGGTGCTGCAACCCTTGATGATGACCAAACTTGCATCCGCCTTGCCCGCCTGGATCGGCTTCGCTTCCGCCTGCGGTCAGCCGCTACAACCTGAACCTTGGCCCTCCCCGACCCTGACGATGCCGCCTTCTTCCTTCCGCGAGGCCGGTCCGCTTATCCTTGACCGGCCTGAAGGGGTTTCCTACACTCGCGCACAGTTTTGCCCAGGGGGTGACGACAGGGGGGCGGCTCGCCGACTTCGCTGCATAAGGGTTTTTAACTCCCCCACCTTCCGCTGGGGGGCCGGTCCCCCGGCCCGCAGGGTTCATACAAACGGCTGGCAACGGTCCGCTGTTGCAAGATTTGCCGGATCATCCCCAGCGGCCCTGGCCCGCAACCCGATCGGAGCCCCCGACAAGCTGCCTGGAATTCCTCTTTTTGCAAGGAGAGCGCGCGATGGCCTTTACCCTTCCCGACCTGCCTTATCCCAAAAACGCCCTGGAGCCGGCGATTGACGCCCAGACCATGGAAATCCACCACGGCAAGCACCACGGCGGATACGTCAGCAAGCTCAACGCCGCCCTGGAAGGCACCGACTGGGCCAACAAGCCCGTCGAGGAGGTCCTCCGGAACCTGGACAAGATCCCGCAGGAGAAACGCACCGCGGTGCGCAACAACGGCGGCGGGCACTACAACCACAGCCTATTCTGGCCGACGCTGGCCCCCAAGGGCCAGGGCGGCAAGCCCAGCACGGACCTGGCCGCGGCCATCGACCGCGACCTGGGCGGGTTCGACAAGTTCAAGCAGGCCTTCAGCGACGCTGCTGCCAACCGCTTCGGCTCAGGCTGGGCCTGGCTGGGCGTCAAGGCTGACGGCAAGCTGTGCGTCTGCTCCACCGCCAACCAGGACAACCCCCTGATGGAGTCCGGCTACGTCGATTGCGCCTGCACGCCGATCCTGGGCCTGGACGTGTGGGAGCACGCCTATTACCTCAAGTACCAGAACCGCCGGCCGGACTACATCGCCGCCTGGTGGGACATCATCAACTGGGACCAGGTCAGCAAGAACTTCGCCGCAGCGAAGAAGTAAAAACCGCGGGCGTAAGCCAGCCCCACCGCCCGCCAGACGCGACCGCGACAGCCATCCGCGGGCCTTGGCGGGCGGCAGGCTCCCCAGCGGCGAACAACGAACCCAAAACCAGCAGGCGCAGGCACTTGGCTTGCGCCTGCTTTTTTCATGCGCTGGGCATGCCCTGAGCCTGCCAACCCTGGCGATCCTGCCTCAAGATCGAAGATCAAAAAAAACACGGCCCGCTCCGGATCAGCGGAGCAGGCCGTGTGGCGATCGGGATGAAAAGTGTTCAAACTATTGAAAAACCGTCACTTGTAGAGCGCCGGCGACTCTGCCGGTGCAGCCGGGGCCGGGGCTGCCGGCACCGCCTGCCCCACGCCCTTCTCCGGAGCCGGTGCCGCAGCAGCGGGCGCTTCCTGGAGCTGGCTGGGGCTCATGGGCACCAGGTACAGCTCGACTCGGCGGTTGGCCTCAGCACCGCGCGGGCCGTTGGGCACCACCGGCCGATACTGGCTGTAGCCCGCGACGCCCATCCGCACCGGCGGGATGCCCGCCCGCTCCAGCGCGTTCTCCACCGAAATCGCCCGGTGAACCGACAGGTGCCAGTTGGTCGGGTGCTTGGCGCGGGTCGCGGGGTTGCCGATGGGCACGTTGTCCGTGTGCCCCACGATGCGGATCTCATACCCGCTGGCCGACCCGGACTTGAGGATCTGCGCCAGGCGGTTGAGCATTTCCGTGGCCTGGGGCTTGAGCTCCGCGGAGCCCAGGTCGAACGTGAAGTCGCTGCGGAACTTGACCATCCCGCGGTCCGGGTCGTAGGTCAAGAGATCGGGGTACTGCTGAGCCAGCTCGCGCAGGGCGGTGTCCAGGTCCGCGGGCAACGCCACCCCGACCGCCCCTTCGCGCAGCCGCTGCTCCGCCTCAGCCAGCAGCTTTTGCAGCCGATCGCGCTCGGCAATCGCATCAGCAAGCTGCTGGCGCAGCGTGGCTTCATCGCCCCCCGCGGCCTGGAGAGCCGCGATCCGCGCCCGGGCCTCCTCCAACTGGGCCTGAAGCTCCAGAATCTGGTCCTGACTCTGACGGTAAAGCGTGCGCATCTCGTCCAGCTCTCGCTGCGACACGCAGCCGACCATCATCATCGCCAATACCGCAAAACCCATCCATGCCTTGACATATTTCATGGGCTCCACCTTTCCCTGATCGGATCCACGAAGAAGGCCCGATTGTACAGCGTCCCGGGCGTGCTTGGAAATCCACGCCTAATCGGGTATCACCCATACGCCGACCACCCCCGCCCCGGAAGTG
>DASVCG010000172.1:0-4078 GCA_036381755.1 Phycisphaeraceae bacterium
TCCAGCTCCGCCTTGATCTTTTCCTGGTGCTTCTGCTTGACCACGATATAGATTTCGGTGTCGTAGAGGTAGGCCCGGCCGGTGCGGGTGTTCTGGAAGCGATCCTGGATCGCCAGCAGCTCCACGGGCTCCTCCATCAACGCCGCCTGGTCCAGTGCTGCGCCGCTGGCGTGGACGTCGGCGGGCTTGCCAGCCAGCAGGAACAACGCCGACACCGCCGCCGCCTCCAGGACCAGCACCCCCATCAGGATCAGCAGCGTCCTGATCGAGAACTTCCTCGACGGGCTCGATGCCTGCTGCTTGCTTTCGTCCTTCTGATCGGCCATGGTCTTGGGTGCCTCTCACACGAAACCTAACCGGTTCAGCCCCCGATGCTTATCTGATTCCGGGGGAGGCGTCGGGCCCAGAGGTTTCCGGCTCGGTGAACGACTGGGCCAGCGCCTCGACGACGATGATCTCCACCCGGCGGTTGGGCTCCTTCTGGGCCACGGTGTTGGCGCGGGGCGCCAGGGGCTCGCGGTCAGCGTTGGCCACCAGCCGAATCCGGTTCCGCTCGATGCCCAGATCGTCGCTGCATAGATACTCCATTACCGCCTTGGCCCGGGCATAGCTCAAGGCCCACAGGTCCGCGAACCGCCCGTCGTCGGGCAGCTCCATGGCGTCGGCATGCCCGCGCAGCTCGATGATGTTGGTGTAGCCGCGCAGCAGCGAAGCCACCTGCTTCAACGCCTCCCGGGCCTGTTGACTTAAATCGGCAGATCCGGGCTCGAACGTGATTCGCCCGCCCACAGCAAACCGCATGCCCTCGCGGATCCGGGTCACCGTGGCCTCCGAGCCATCCATGCCCGGGTCCTGTGTGTTGGAGCGGTTGTCCTCCTGATGCCGCCTAAGCCGTTGATCCTGGAGGAATTTCAGCAGCGATAAGGCGGGCGTCCCCTCGATGGGCAGTTGGGCGCCCCCCCTGATGCCGAAGGCCCCCTGGATGTTGGCCACGATTTCCTGGTATTCCTCCTGCTTCTTGATCTCGCTGAGGGCCACGAGCATGATGAAGAACACCAGCAGCAGCGACATCATGTCGCCGTAGGTCAAAACCCACTCCGGGGCGCCGGCCGGCGGGCATTTGCACTTTTTGGCCATGGCATGCATCCTGCGGCCCCAGCCTCAGGCCGGCGGCGGCCCTGCGGCTCAGGCGGCCTCCTTGCCCTCCTGGGCCGGGCGGTCCGAAGGCGGGAGGAACGTGCGCAGCTTCTGCTCGACGATCCGCGGGTTATCGCCGCTTTGGATCGCCATTACCCCCTTGATGATGATGGTCTTATAGATCACCTCCTCGGCCGACCGCCGCGCCAGACGGTCCGCCAGCGGCAGGCACACCGCGTTGGCGATCAGCGCGCCGTAGAGGGTCGTCAGGATCGCCACCGCCATGCCCGGCCCGATCTTGGATGGGTCGTCCATGTTCTGGAGCATGATGACCAGGCCGATCAGCGTGCCGATCATCCCGAACGCCGGCGCGTACTTGCCCAGCGTGTCGAGCAGGGCCTTGCCGGTCTCGTGCCGCTCGATGGTGTTCTCCAGCTCGGTGGTCATGATCTGCTCGATCAGTTCCGGGTCGGTGCCGTCCACCGCCATCTGGATGCCCCGGACGATGAACGGATCGTCGATCTCCTTGGTGGTGTTCTCCAGGCTCAGGATGCCGTCGCGGCGGGCGATCTCGGCGTAGGAGACCAGGTCCTCGATCAGCTTCTGGATCGGCTTGGCCTGATGGAAAAAGCCCTTGCTGACCACCCGCAGCAACTGCTTCACGTTCCGGGCGGGGAAGGCGAAGAAGATGATCGTGCTGGTGCCGCCGACGACCAGGATCATGCTGGGGGTGTCCCAGAAGATGGAGATCTGGCCGCTGGCCAACAACGCCCAGACGATCAGCACCCATGTGCCGATGAAGCCAAAAAGGATTCCCAGATCCATCAGGCGCACCCCGAGCGTGGCAGGCACCGCGTCCTCATGATTTCCTTATCGGTCCAGCGGGTTTGGAACTTTGAAGAAGAGTCCGCGAAGCGCCACAGCACGTCATCGCCCCGGTCGAGGCGGCAGGCCAAGCGCCGCCCCGGGCCGAGGCCAAGCAGCAGGCCGCGGGAATCCCGCCCAATCAGCTTGGGGGCAGGAGCTTGCGCAGGCTTCGGCCGTACTCGATCGCCAGCTCGACCACCTGCTGCATCGATTCGCGGACGATGATGTGATCGCCGTTGATGAGCGTGATGGTGGTGTCCGGGTTGGCCTCGACGGTGCGGATCAGCTCGGCGTTGACGACCAGGGGCTTCCCGTTGAGGCGGGTGACGGTGATCATGGTTCAGCCTCGGTCAAAGCTGCCGGAGCGGGCCCGGAGGCGGCCGGCGCTGGGGTTAGCGGATGGTGGCGATCAGCTCCTGGAGCAGGCGGTCGCTGCTGGTGAGGACCCGCGAGCTGGCGCTGAAGCCGGTGCTGGCGTTGATCAGGTTGATGAACTCATCAGCCAGGTCGACGTTGGACAGCTCCAGGGCGCGTCCGATCAGCCGGCCCGACCCGCCGGTGGTGGCTGTCACCACCGTGGCCTCGCCGCTGTTGGCGCTGGGGCGGAAGAGGCTGCCGCCGACCTCCTCCAGGCCCTCGTTGTTAACGAACACCGCCACCGGGATCCGCCCCAGGTCGCGCAAGAGACCGTTGGAGAAGATGCCCTGGATGGTGCCGTCCTCGGTGATGTTGAAGTCCTGGAGGGTGCCCAGGGGCGAGCCGTCCTGGGAGATGGCGGCGATCTGGCTTTGCTGGTCGGCCAGAGCCGTCACCGAGCCCAGATCGTTGGCGAAGGAGAGGGTGATGGTCTGCGGGCTGATCGCCCCGGTTCCGTCGCGGTCGATGGTGATCGAATCGTCGCTGATGGCGGTGAGCTGCCCCTGGGTGTCGAAGCTGAGCACGCCGGTGCCCAGGTGGCGGGCCGGGTCGCTGTCATCGCCCGACTGGGCGTAATACCGCCAGGTGGTTCCCGAGTTGCCCTTGCTCTCGAGCACCACCGTCAGCTCGACGTTCATGGGGTTACCCAGGCTGTCGAAGGCCGCGAAGATGGTGCGCACCGACTCGCCGTCGGCGGCTTGATCCTTGGAGAAGGTCAGCGGCGAGCTGGTGACGCCCCCGCTGTTGACGACGAAGTCAGCGTCGCTGATGTCCAGGTCGTTGGCCGTGCCGCCATTGCCCTCGATGGTCAGCACGCCTGCGGCCATGCTCAGGCCGCCCGAGATGGTCGTGTCGATGCCCAGGACCGCTTGGAGGAAGTCCATCAGGTCCTGCATGGTGGTGCCGTTGGCGTCGCTGCCGGTGGTGTTGGCGGGGCCGACCTCGAAGGTGCGGTCCGGCAAGGCGGCTCCGCCCTTGGCAGCGCCGGAGAGGGTGATCACGTCGCCGGTCTGGAAGAGCAGGTTGCCCGCGGCGTCGTAGATGGAGTTGAGGTTGGTAGTGGCGTCGGCGGTGGTGGTGGCGGTGGCGTCGGCGTAGAGGGTCTGGGTGGTGAGGATGGAGCCCTGGGTGGCGACGTCGCCGCCGGCGTTGAGGTTGCCTGAGAACTGGACGGTTCCGGTGGCCTCAGCGATGCGCAGGGCGCCCAGGGGGATAGTGACATCGCCCAGGGTGGTGGCGTTGATGTTGAAGTTTTCGTCCACGCCGTAGCCCTGGAGCTTGGCGCCGGAGGGGGTGACCAGGTGGAAGTCGCGGTCGAGGGAGAAACTGCCGGCACGGGTGTAGTAGGCGGTGCCACCGGTGTTGACGATGAAGAACCCCGGCCCTTCCAGGGCGACGTCGGTGCTCACGCCGGTGAGCTGGAGGGGCCCGCTGGAGAAGTCGCGTCGCACCGCGGCGAGCTGAGCGCCCATGCCGATCTGGATGGGGTTGGTCCCGCCGCTGGTCTGGGACGGGGCTGAGCCGTTGGCGAGCGTCTGGGAGATCTGGGTCTGAAAGCTGATGCGGCTGCGCTTATAGGCGGTGGTGTTGACGTTGGCGATGTTGTTGCCCGCCACCGAGAGCATGTGCGAGCTGGTGGTCAGGCCGGTCAGGCTGG
>DASVCG010000173.1:0-4996 GCA_036381755.1 Phycisphaeraceae bacterium
GGCGGCAAAACGGGACACCCCCGGAAGCTAACCCCCGGAAGCTAACTCCCGGAAAAAGCGGGTCCGCAGAAGCTCCGCCCCGGAAGTTAACGCCCGGAAGCTCTGTAAGCTTCGGGAGTTCCCGCAAGCCCGCGCCCCCGGAAGCAGACCCCCGGAAACTGGTCCGCGCGAGCCTTCGGGATTCGGGTGTCCCTCGGCAATCGCTTCCGGGAATGGCCCGCGAAAGCCGCCTTGAAAGTAATTTTGGAGGCGCAAACGACCGGTTTGACGCCGGGGGCGCGTTGCTCAAACCGCTGCCAGCGTCAATAATCACAGGTCTTGTGCGATTTGATCCTTTTATTGACCACCTGCATTGAGAAGGGTTCCGGCCAATGTCATTCGATTCGACGGTCCACGCCAAGGCGGTTGAGCTGATCAAGCTGAGCTATGAGATGACGGCCAAAGCCGGCTCCGGGCATCCCACCAGCGCCGCGAGCCTGGCGCACCTCGTGACGGTGCTGATGTACCACCATATGCGCTACGAGCCGGCCAACCCCCGCCATCCCTCCAGCGACCGCCTGGTGCTTTCGGAAGGGCACGCGGTTCCCATCGTCTACGCCGCCTGCGCCGACCTGGGCGTGGCGCTGGGCAAGGACAAGGAGAGCTGGCGGCCGATGACCGTCGAGGACGCGATGACCCTGCGGGCGATCGATTCGCCGGTGGACGGTCATCCCAACCCCATCGAGGGCTTCCCCTTCTTCGACACGGCCACCGGCTCGCTGGGGCAGGGGCTTTCGCACGCCGCGGGCCTGGCTGCTGCGGCCAGGATCGACGGCCTGGATAAGCGCATCTTCTGCATCATCGGCGACGGCGAGTCGCGCGAGGGGCAGATCTGGGAAGCGGTCGATTTCATCAAGGACCACAACCTCAGCGCTGTGTGCCCGATCTTCAACTGCAACGTCTACGCCCAGTCGGACAAGGTCAGCCCGCAGCAGACCGCTGAAACGCTCACCCGCAAGCTGGAGGCCTACGGCTTCACCGCGCTGGTGATCGACGGCCACAACCCCTCCGCCATCCTGGAGGCCCTCTCCGGGCACGCCCAGGCGCAGTTCGATCCGCAGGCCAAGCCCGTGGCGATCGTCGCCCAGACCGTCAAGGGGTGGGGCAGCCCCTCGCAGCAGGGCAACGGCCATCACGGCAAGCCCGCGGAGGCAGATGAGCTGACCCAGGCGCTGGCTGAGCTGGAGGAAACCGCCCGCTCCGTGGGGGCCATCGCTGATACGTCGCTGAAGATTCAGTTGATGTCGCCCAAGAAGCCCGAGCCGCCGCGCATCGACCAGCCCCTGACGTTCAACCAGGCGCTGGAGAAGTTCGGCATGCGCAATGCGCTGGCCAAGGGCAAGTTTGCGACGCGCAAGGCGTACGGCGTGGCGCTGCGGGCTTTGGGTCATACACGCAGCGACGTGGTGGCCCTCGACGCCGACGTGAAGAACTCCACCTACGCCGAGTGGTTCGCCAAGGACCCGGAGCTGGCCGACCGGTTCCTGGAATGCCGCATCGCGGAGCAGAACATGTTCTCCGTCGCCGCGGGGCTCAGCGCCGGGGGCAAGGTGCCGTTCTGCTCGACTTTCGCTAAGTTCGTCACCCGCGGCTACGACCAGATCGAGATGGCGGTCAACAGCGGCGCGAACTTCAAGGTCGTCGGCTCGCACGCGGGCATCTCCCTGGCCGCTGACGGCCCCAGCCAGATGTCGCTGCCCGACGTGGCCTGGTACCGCGCCTTCGCCACCATGCATCGGCCCGACGGCAAGCCCGGCTTCTACCTGCTCCAGCCCAGCGACGCCTACCAGGCCTACGCCCTGACGCTGGCGATGGCCGAGTATGACGGGCCCTGCTACATGCGCACGCTTCGGCCGGAGACCGAGCTGCTCTACGGCGAGAACGACAAGTTCGCCCTGGGCGGCCACGAGGTGCTCAAGGAGGGCCGCGACCTGCTCATCATCGCCTCGGGCTACATGGTCCACGAGGCCAACAAGGCCCTGGAGCAGCTCGACGCCCAGGGCGTGGACGCGGCGCTGGTCGACCTGTACTCGGTCCCCTTCGATGAGGAGGCGATCCTCGACCTGGCCAACGACAACAACGGCATGATCCTGACGCTGGAGGACAACTACGGCGGAGGGTTCGGCTCAGCCATCGCCGACGCTGTCGCTGCCGACGGCGGAGGGTTCACGGTGCAGCAGATGTACGTGCGTCGGCTGCCCAAGTCCGGCCGAACGCCCGAGGACGTCATGGACTACTGCGGGCTTTCCGCGGCGCACATCGTCAAGACCGCGATGGCCATGCTCGAGCTTTCCGCGACGTAAGCCCCCGCCCAGCGGGGCGCACCAGCGTCTGGGACGCTAGAGCGATCTTCGCCGCCCGGTGCGGCGGCGTCACCGGCACCGCAGCGGGGCGACGCATAAGCGCCTGGAACGCTAGAGCTGGCGCAGGCGGTTGATGAGCTGCTTGCGCGAGGTCACGTCCAGCTTGCGGTAGATGTTCTTGACGTGGACGTGGATGGTGTGGGGGGATCGCCGCAGCCGGTGGGCCACCTCTCGCTCGGTCAGGTCGGACCGTAGGTGGTTGAGGATGGTCCGCTCCATGGGGCTGAGCTTGGCCAGCAGCCTCGTCAGGGGCACCGCGGGCACCCGCGCCGCGGGTGGTTTGGCCGCCTGGGCCGGCACTTGCTGGCGGTAGCCCTGTCGCAGGTTGCGCGATAGCGCCGGGTGAAGCCGCTGCGCCGCGTGGAGGTGGTGCCCCTCGAACGGGCCGCTCTGATCGCAGCGGAGGAACAGGAGGATGCACGTGGCCGACCGGTCCAGCGGGCAGGCCACGCCCAGCACGTCCACCACGCGGTAGGACTGGGTCAGCGGATGAAAACGCTGATCGTCAAAAAACGCTTTCTTTTCCCTATCGGTCCACTGCGTGGGCCAAAAGGCGCCGTCCCGCACCGGCAGGCGGTAGGCGTACTCGAAGGCCGAGTGCTCCCGCAACGGCCAGGCCTGCAGGTCCGGCCCCAATGTGGGGCACAGGCCCAGGCGGCCGGCGTTGACGTAGGCCAGAGGCGCCTCCGCTGCGACGCCGAACACCCGTCCCGCGGCCACGTCCGCTCGGAGCGGGTGCGACATCGATTCGACCACATGCGTCATCGCGCCGAAAAGGGGCGAATCTAGCCTGGCGTAAACCCATCCTTCATCGAACATGCACGCTCTCAAGTGCGTTAATCGCGGCCAGGCAGCTCCAGAAGGGGGGATCGGCCCTCGGTCGGTTCGAAGCGCCGCCCCGGCAAGCGGGCCATTATTCGCGCCAGCAATAGTTTTGCAAGAGGTTTCGAACAATTCTCGTCCGGTCCATGCGCCGCTGACCCCGGCGGGGGCGGGTTTGCCCCTTGTTTGACGGCGCAGGCGGCGTGCTGCGCCGGCCGATGCTCCTGCCTCATCATGCCCAGCAGGCAGCGGATCGGGTAGCCCCGCGCGGGCTGGAGTGCCATAACGTCGGCACCGCGAGAGGCGTTGCAGGAGGCGTCGGGGCCGGCCAGCGGGGGCGTTGGCCGCGGGGCAGGGGGTTCAAGTCCATGTCGCTGCCAGGCCGATAATGACACCAAGGTCTTTTGCGCGGATTCACCAGCATGGGTCAGATCACCACCGGCGTCGGCCTGATCAGCGGCCTACCCATCGCTGACATCATCGATCAGCTCATGGCGATCGAGGCTCGGCCCAAGCAATTGGTCCAGAAGCAGAACGCCATCCTCACCTCGCAGCAGACGGCCTACCAGGAGATCAACGCCAAGCTGCTGGCCTTGAAGCTCAGCGCCGCGAGCCTGGCCAACGCCACCACGTTCAAGGCCACCGCTGCCACCAGCTCCAACGAGTCGGTGCTCACCGCCACCAGCAGCAGCGGCGCTGTGCCGGGCAACTATTTCTTCACCGTGCACCGGCTGGTGGCCGCCCAGCAGGTGATCACCAGTGGCTTCGCCGACACCACCTCCACCGCGGTCGGCGCTACCACGCTCACCTTCGAGCGGGGCGAGGCGCGGCTGGACGCCAACACGCTGCTGAGCGACCTCAACGGCGGGGAGGGCCTCAAGCGGGGCAAGATCCGCATCACCGACCGCTCCGGCGCCTCAGCGGTGGTGGATCTGTCCACCGCGGTGACCGTCTCCGACGTGATCGACGCCATCAACAGCACCCTGGGCATCAGCGTCACGGCCAGCGTCAGCGGCGATGCGCTGATCCTCACGGACAACACCGGCCTGACGGCTTCCAACCTCATCGTCGCTGACGTGGGCGTCACCGGCACCGCCACGAGCCTGGGGCTGGCCGGCTCCGTTGCCGCGGACACCCTCACCGGCGCGCAGATCAACCGCGTCGGCCAGAACACGCTGCTTGCCAGCCTCAACGACCGCAACGGCGTGCAGATTCAGCAGAGTGTGGCGAACTTCCGCATCACCACCGCAGGCGGGGGCAGCTA
This sequence comes from Phycisphaeraceae bacterium, assembly GCA_036381755.1. Classification (GTDB taxonomy): domain Bacteria; phylum Planctomycetota; class Phycisphaerae; order Phycisphaerales; family Phycisphaeraceae; genus DASVCG01. The sequence goes on from DASVCG010000173.1 coordinate 4,489, forward strand.
CGACATCGACCTCACCGGCGCTGCCACGCTGGGCGACGTGATCGACGCCATCAACACCACCACCGGCGGGGAGGTCACCGCCTCGATCGGCGACGACGGCGTGAGCCTCAAGCTCATCGACACCACCGGCGGGGGCGCGGGCTTCACCGTCACCGCTCTCAACGGCTCAAGCGCCGCGGCGGACCTGGGCATCCTCGGCTCCGACGCTGACGGCGACGGCCAGATCGCAGGCGGGCGGATCGTCGCCGCGATGAACTCCAAGCTGCTCAAGCACCTCAACGGCGGCGCGGGCGTCGCCACGCCGGGCACCATCGCCATCACCAACCGCAGCGGCGTCGCCACCCAGGTGGACCTGTCCGCCGCCACCAGCGTCAGCGACGTGATCGACCTGATCAACGCCAGCGGCGCAGGCGTCACCGCCTCGCTCAACCGCGCGGGCAACGGCATTTTGCTCACCGACGCCACCGGCGGCAGCGGCGACCTGGTCATCAGCGACGTTTCGGGCACC
>DASVCG010000174.1:0-7707 GCA_036381755.1 Phycisphaeraceae bacterium
GCCGCTGGCCAGGTCCACAGCAACCCGATAGCTGGTCAAGTCCAGCTCGCCCTGGCCCACAGCACAGCGGACCGCGCCAGCAGCGTCGGCGTCTCCTTCGCCCACCACGCCGCCTGCCTCCAGGTCGCTCAGCCGCGCCACCGCCAGCCGCTTGCCCCATCGCTGAACGTAAGCAGCGGGGTCCTGCCCCCGCGCCAACAGCGCCGCGGGATCGACCGCCACGCCCAGCGTCCACAGGTCGACCGATTCAACCCACGACCGCAGCGCCTCAGCTTGATCCTCCGCGTGCACCGCCAGGCGGACGCCCCGGCCGTCAGCCGCCTCCACCAGCGCCGCCCGCACGTCGTCAGCCAGGCCCTGGACCGGCAAGGCCAGGCTCAGCGGAAGCCGGCCCAGGTCCGCAGCCAATTCGATCGCGCCGATCGTCGCGGCCACCGCGCGGTCCACGTGCTGGGAGCTCAGGTAATGCCGCCGGGGGATGAACAAATCGATCCCGCCGGCTTGTATTCCCTGTCGATTCAGCAGCGCCAGGAGGTCCTTCCGCGCCCGCTGATTGAGCTCGCGCGGCCGAATGCCCGCCAGCGTCGCATCCAACTGGACCCAGCCAAACCCCATGCGCGTCAGCCGCGCCAGCGCCGCCTGCACCGTGCCGCCGCTTCGGCGGACCATCGGCGTGAGCGTGGGGCTCAGCGAGAGGTCCGAACCATGTGTGAGGATCGCCATGACCTCTTCAAGTTTAGCAGCTCGAACGCTTGGGAAAGGTAGCCAAACCCGCAGGTCCCGCCATCGGCTGCGGCCCGCGCAGCATCGGGAAGATCCCGCTCCCGCAGCCCGGTAAGTGGTCAAGCAGGCAGGCGATTTGGACGATGGAATCGATGAAGTGGGGGGCACATCGGCTGCGCCGACCTGACGACAGGGCTGAGCACTGCTTCGCGGGCCGGCGCAGACGAGCGGACGGTGACCATGCAGCGGATCGGTTCCCCCGCGCCCTGGATGGATGCCCTCAGGGCTCTGGCTCAAGGCAAGGGCAGCATCCGGCTTTTGTCAGCAACGACGACCGCCCACCCCGCAGATGATGGCGCTCGGGATGGACGCTCTTGCTGCGCGCGCGTGCTGGCGGTGAGGTCGAACGGTTCGGTTTTCGTCGAGCAACCCCCCGGCGGCCCGATGGACTGGCTGGCCCTGGGCCAGGAGGTGGAGGTGCTCATCGAGCACCACGCCCAGCGATGGTGCGGGCGATCCACCGTGCTGGGCCAGTTGAGCTATCGCCTCAGCAGCGACCTGGCCCCCCGGCAAGCGCTGCGCCTGGGGCCGATGAGCCAGGTGGTGTCGGCCCAGCGCAGGCGGTTTTTCCGCGTGGACCTGGCGGGCATCGACTGGCCGCTGGTGCGCATCATGTCGCGATGCCGCAGCGCCGCCCCGGCTTCGGAAGATTTGGATGACCTCGATGATTGCCTGATCCGCGCGAAGCTGCTCAACCTCAGCGGCGGGGGCATGGGGCTTGAGGTCGAGGCAGCGGATCGGCGCGTCGTGGAACTGCTCAAGGGTCAGCGCTACCGCTGCCTGCTTCCCTTGCCGCAGTGGGGCAAGCCGCTGCTGATCAACGCCCGCCTGGTCCGCATCCAGCGGATGCGCGGCAAGATGGTCTATCTGGGCCTGCGGTTCGAGTTCGATCACGACGCCCAGCAGCGCCACGCGGAGGACCTGCTGGTCCGCGTGACCACCGAGCTTCAGCGGCAGCAGCTCCGCGGCCAGCGGACGGCGTAAGCGCGCCGCGGCCCCCATATCCAGGCCATTCGCCGGCGTATTGGAGCAATCCTGCGCGGGCTTTATATACTGATGCCCATGCAGGTATCGCTCTTGATCACGTGCCTGGCGGACACGTTCTACCCGCGCACCGGCATCGCCGTCGTGAAGGTGCTGGAGCATCTGGGCTGCCAGGTGGATTTCCCCCAGGCGCAAACCTGCTGCGGCCAGCCCATGTGGAACACCGGCTGGCACGACGAGACCCGCGCCTTGGCCAAACGCATGATCGAGGTGTTCGAGGCCAGCCCCTGCGTCGTGACGCCCTCGGGCTCCTGCGCCGCCATGATCCGCGAGTATTACCCGGAGATGTTCGAGCACGAAGACCCCGCCTGGGTCCCCCGCGCCAAAGCCCTGGCGGACAAGACCTACGAGTTCGTCGAGTTCCTACTGAACGTCCTGAAGGTGGACCTGCGCCGCCTGGGCGTTAAGTGGCCCGGCAGGGTGACGTACCACTACTCCTGCCACCTGCGCGGCATCGGCATGACCGACGAGGCGGTGCGGCTGATGCAGCAGATCGAGGGCCTGGAGCTGGTCCCCCTGGAGAAGGCCCAGCAGTGCTGCGGCTTTGGCGGGATGTTCGCGACCAAATACCCGCAGATCTCCGGCGAGATGGTGCGCGACAAGACCGCGTGCATCCGCGCCACCTCCGCCCAAGTGGTGGTGAGCAACGACGCCGGCTGCACGATGAACATCTCCGGCTCGTGCCGACGAGAAGGGATGAACGTGCGATTCCAAAGCCTGGCGGAGATCATCGCGGAGGGATTGGGGCTGATGGAGCGCGAAGATCGCTAAGCCGCCCGCCTCGCGGCCGGCGAGCAGGAAGCCCCGCGCCGCACCGGACAACACCACTTGGCCGATCGCCCTGGGAACGGGCCATGGATACCCAAACCTTGACTTCATCCCCATCCCATGCCCCGAAGGCGGGTGAGCACCCCTTGTCGCCGCCTCTGCCTTATGACATCCGCCCCCGGGCGGACCGGGCGACGCGCGACATCCAGCTCCAGCAGTTCGTCAACCATGCGACGCTGCTCAAGGATCAAGCGCGTCGGCAGGCGGTATCCGAGGCCTTCGGCCCGCGCGCCGATGATGTTCGCACTCTCGCCGGCGCGATCAAGCAGCACACCCTCGACCACCTGGACTTCTACCTCGAGCAATTCGTTCAGCACGCCACCGCCGCTGGGGCGCAGGTCCACTTCGCCCGCGACGCGGCCCAGGCCAACGACCTGTGCGTCGACATCGCCCGTCAGCACGACTGCAGGCTGTGCGTCAAGAGCAAGTCGATGGTCACGGAGGAGACGCACCTGGTGCCGCGCCTGGAGGCCGTCGGCTGCCGAACGATCGAGACGGACCTGGGCGAGTTCATCCTTCAGCTCGACGGCGATGCGCCCTCGCACATCGTCACGCCGATGATCCACAAGGACCGCAAGGCCGTGGCGCGGGCGTTCCAGCGCGAGCTGGGCGCGCCCTATACCGAAAATGCCCAGCAGCTCACGCAGATCGCCCGCGCTTATCTGCGCGACATGTACCGCCAGGCCGATTTGGGCATCAGCGGCGGCAACTTCCTCGTCGCCCAGACCGGCTCGGTGGTCATCTGCACCAACGAGGGCAACGGCCGGCTGTGCACCAGCGTGCCGCGCGTCCACGTCGCGGTCGTGGGCATCGAAAAGCTCATCCCCCGCCTCGAAGACCTGGCTGTGTTCATCAAGCTGCTGGCGCGCTCCAGCACGGGCCAGCCGCAGACCGTCTACACGCACCTGGTCACCGGCCCGCAGAAAGTCCACGAGCACGACGGCCCCCAGGAGGTGCACATCATCCTTGTGGACAACGGCCGAGTCGGGCTCCTCAAGCCTCAGACGCGCCCCATGCTGCGCTGCATCCGCTGCGGCGCGTGCCTCAACGCCTGTCCGGTTTACCGCAAGATCGGCGGGCACGCCTATGGCGCGGTCTACTCCGGCCCCATCGGCGCGATCCTCACGCCCATGCTCCAGGGCTTGGCGAACTACAAAGATCTGCCCCAGGCTTCAAGCCTCTGCGGCGCTTGCTACGAGGCCTGCCCGGTCAAGATCAACATCCCCCAGCATCTCATCCAGCTCCGCCGCGAACTGGTCCGCCAGCGCCTGGCGACGGGATGGGCCGACCGCCTCTTCATGCGCGTCTGGTCAGCAAGCCTGATGCGCTCGTGGGCTTACCGCCTGGGCGGTTGGGCGCAGAAAACGGTATTCCGGCTCAAATCGCGGCTCAGCGGCACGCTGGACCGCGGCGATCCCTACGCGGCGCGGGGCTGGCTGAACCGCCTGCCCGGCCCCTTGAGCGGCTGGACGCAGCAGCGCGACATGCCCACCCCGCCGGCCCGCAGCTTCCGCGACTGGTGGAGCGAGCATCAACGGACGAAATGAGCACGTTGAGCGAGTCACGCGGCATGATGCAAGACCGATCGACGCTGGGCGAGGACCGCGCATCGTTCCTGGCCCGCGTGCGCCAGGCGCTGGGGCGTCCGCCCGGTGAAGCGCCGCTGCAACCGCCGCAGCCGCCGCAGGTGGACGAATCCCTGGTGCGGCTGGCCGGCCCGCAAGATGACGTGCTGGCGATGTTCGCCCAGCGCGCCGCGGGGCTGGGCATGCAAGTGCATCAAGCGCCGCTCTCCGCCGCAGCGTCGAAGGTGGTGGAGATTCTGAGCCAAACGGGCGCTCGCCGCGTCGGCATCAGCATCGGTCAGCTTGGCCAAACCCTGGCGCTGGACCAGACGCTGCGCCAGCACGGGCTGGAGATCGTCGATTGGCAAAGCTTGCCGGGCCTGGACGCCCAGTTCGATCTGGACGCGGGCATCACCGACGTGCAGGCGGCGCTGGCGGAGACGGGCGCGCTGGTGTGCACGAGCGGGCCTGACCGCAGCCGCGGGCTTTCGCTGATCCCGCCGGTGCATGTGGCCCTGGTCCGCCGCAGCGACATCCTGCCGGACATGATCGACTACTGGCAGCAGGTGGCCTCATCGCCCGCCGATCTGCCCAGCTCCACCGTCTTCATCGCCGGACCCAGTAAGACCGCGGACATCGAGGGCGAGCTGGTCGTCGGCGTGCACGGGCCGGGCCAGGTGCACATCATCCTGATGCCCGACACCTGACGCCGGGCCGCTGACAGATCGTCCACTGCTGGCAAGGCAAAACGGGGCGAAGCGGGCGGTGTCGCGCCATGCTTAGCACCGCGCCATGCTTGGCGTCACGCGCTTCAAGAGCCTGCCTTCTGTGGCGGAGGGCCGGCCTTCTTGGCCGATAAGAGCTTTTGGGTCAGGCGAAGGTTCAGCAGCTCCACGAACAGCGAAAAACCCATCGCGAAATAGATGTAGCTGCGGTTGATGTGCTGACCTAACCCCTCTGCCACCAGCAGCACGCCGATGAGCAACAGGAACGATAGCGCCAGCATCTTCATGGTCGGGTGGCGCTCGACGAACCGGCTGATGCCCCCGGCAATGAGGAGCATCACGCCGATCGCCGCCACGATGGCCACGATCATCACGGGGACCTTGTCCGTCATGCCCACCGCGGTGATGACCGAATCCAGCGAAAAGATCAGGTCCATCAGCAGCACCTGGGCGATCACCACGGCGTAGGAGGCAGCGGCTTCCATCGCCGCTTGGGCGTGCTGACGCAGATGCCCCTCGAGGCTTTCGTGGATTTCCCAGGTGGCCTTGCCCAGCAGGAAAAGCCCGCCGCCCAGCAGGATCAGGTCGCGCCCGGAAAGCTCAAGCTCGGGCGTGGCCAGCCCCAGCAGGGGGATCGATGGGATCGTGATCCATGGCGTCTGGAGCCTCATGACCCAGGCGATGCCAAGCAGCAGGGCGATTCGGCCCAGCATCGCCAGCGCCAGCCCCAGTCGGCGTGCGCCGGCCCGCTGATGCTCGGGCAGCTTGTTCGCCAGGATCGCCAGAAACACCACGTTGTCGATGCCCAGCACGATCTCCAGCGACGCCAGCGTCAGCAGGGCGATCAGGCCCTCCAGCGAAAACAGCACCATCCAGCTTTCCGGGCTTAGCAGGTCCACGCGGGAGCCTCCAGCGGCGCTTGGTTCATCGGGCCAGTGCTTGCGGACGTCGGAGCCCCCACCCTGACGACGGGGCTAAGTGAACCCCCGGCCGTGCCGTGCGAAAGAGGCTGATTTTAACAGGAGCGCCAGCGTTTTGAAGCGATTGATCCCGAGGGCGCATCACTCAGCGCTAAGATCCATGAGGGGAGCCGAGGGCTGGCAAGATGAACCAAAAGCAAATCAGGAGCGGCCAGAGCGCGATCGGTGACAAGCCAGGCCGCTCACGCATGACCCCCGGATTGCCCGACCCCCGGATTGCCCTCGGATTCGTCTCCGGACTCGCCCCCGGATGACCCCCGAACTCGCTGGGCGTGAATCAACCGCGGGGGAATTGCAAAGGAGCAAGCCATGGCTGATGTCGTGCGCAACACAGCGGAGCCGACGAATCCGGCCTACGTCGGGCCGGCCAAGTGGGTGTGCTGGATCTTGGGAGCGGTGTTCATCCTGATCGCGATTCTGGGGTTCTTCGGCAACGACATGGTGTTCGGCGTGTTCATGGTGAACGCGGCGCACAACTGGATCCACCTGATCTCGGGCATCGTGCTGCTGGCGATGGGTTTCGCCACCGAGGTCGCAGCCAGGTCGACATGCTGGACGTTCGCCGTCATCTACGGCATCATCACCATCCTGGGGTTCCTGGGCGTGCCCTGGCTGGTGGACCTGCTCGAGCTGAACATGGCGGACAACTGGCTGCACCTGCTGCTGACGATCGTCTTCGTGGGCGGCGCGCTGGCGTCGCAATACCAGGTGCGCCACCGCGAGCGCATCGCGCCAACCCCCACGGGCCGAGGCGGGATCTAGAGCCAGGCCGGTAAGCCGCTCCAATCGTTTCGGATCGTCGGGCTTAAGCCAAGCCCATGCTTGCGGACGCGCCAAAGCTCCGCCGGGATGGGGCCGATCCCCGATCACCCGCGGGCCGACTCGCAGCGACCATCTCAGCAGGAGGTGAAAAGCTGGCTGGAAAAAGACCGGCTAGAACGTGCCTTCCCAGTTGGCGGGGCACAAGAGCACGGGCAGGTCGGTCTGGCGGATGAGGTTGCCCGGCACGTCGCCGGCGATCAGCCGCTTGAGCACGCCCCGGCCGGTCAGGCCCAGCACGATGAAGGAGCACTGGCGGGCGCGGGCGGTGTTGAGGATGGCCTTGGCGGTATCGTCGGAAAAGAGCATGACGCCCTCCGCCGGGATCCCCGCCTGCCGCAGCCCGTCGGTCAGCAGCGCCAGCGTCTGCTCGCCGCGCTGCGTGGCGTCGGATTCGTGCTCGTCCTCATCCTGAAGCTGGGCCACGTGCGCCACGATGACCTCGGCGTCCAGCCGACGGGCCAAATCCGCGATCGGCTGCGTCAGCTTCTCGCTGGCCCAGGGGGAAGAGACGGCGATCAACATACGGCTGCGTCGCAAGTGTGTCGGCTCCCTCATCTCATCCCGCCGCCAAGCCATGCACCTGTACCATAAGGGCGCGTGCCGGTCAAAGCCTTGTCCGGCCAGGGGTTGAGACGGCCGGCCCACCAGCGCCGCAACTGCTGGCGCAATCTAGGGTTTGACTTGGACCTGGAACGATTCTAGCGTTGATCTACCCGCACGCCCCGGTGAGCCACGCCATGCCTCAGCACCCCCTGCAAGCCACCCTCGGCCAGCTCCGCCAGACCGCCTACCGTTACCGGTCCGTCAAGCAGGAGCTGCGCGAGAACCTGATCCGCCGGCTCAAGGCCGGGCAGGAGATCTTCCCCGGCATCCGCGGCTACCAGCACACCGTCCTGCCGCAGGTCATCCACGCCATCCTCTCCCGGCACGACATGCTCTTCCTGGGGCTGCGCGGCCAGG
>DASVCG010000175.1:0-3553 GCA_036381755.1 Phycisphaeraceae bacterium
TGGCTTCCCGGCGTAATCCGTGCCGATGCCGATCAAAACAGGACCAACCACAGGGCGATCCGCCGATGCAGCCCCCCTGCTTGCGGCTTGGTTGACCGCCCACCAAGCCAGCAGTAGGATTGGGGGTCTCCCGCACCAGTAGCTCAATTGGATAGAGCACGAGTCTACGGAACTCGGGGTTGCAGGTTCGAGTCCTGCCTGGTGCGTTTGCCTCCCCTGGCCCTGCTGCGGCCTGCTGGCTGCGATCTGCCGGGCGACGTTGGCTTTCGCCGCTTCCTTTTGATCAATCTTCGTTTGTGATGTGTGTGCTGACAGCTTGAGTTAGCGCTATTCCTTGAGCGCGCCCAGGGTGAGGCCCTGGAGGAAGTATCGCTGGAGGGCCACGAACAGGACGATCATGGGCACCGCGGCCAGGGCTGCGCCGGCCATGGTCAGGCCGTAGTCGCTGAAGAAATGGTCGTTGAGGCTGGCCAGGCCCACCGGCAGCGTCCAATGGTCGTTGTCGACCATGACCAGCATGGGCCAGAGGAAGCTGTTCCAGTTGGCGGTGAAGCTGAGGATCGCCAGCACGGCCACCGCGGGCTTGGCCAGCGGGAAGGCGATTTGCCAGAAGATCATCAGCTCACTGCCGCCGTCGATGCGGGCGGCCTCGATGAGGCTGTTGGGCAGGGTCTGGATGAACTGCTTCATCCAGAACACGCCGAAGGCGGTCACCAGCGTCGGCAGCACCAGGCCCAGGAAGGTGTCGATGAGCCCGAGGCTGCGCACCATCAGGAACAAGGGGATGACCGTGACCTGCGCGGGCACCATCATCGTGGCCAGGCACGCCGCGAAGAGCATGTTACGGCCGGGGAACTCCAGCTTGGCGAAGGCGTAGCCGGCCATCGTGCACAGCACCACTGTTGAAAACGTCGAGACCGCCGCGGCCAGCACGCTGTTGAGCAGCCACTGGCCCGCGGGTGAAAGCTCGAACAGCCGATGAAAGTGCTCCAGCGTGAACTGATGAGGCCACAGCTCAGGCGGCATCCGGAGCAGCGACTGGGGAGGCTTGACGGACCCGGTCAACAGCCAATACACCGGCAGCAGCGCCGCTGTCGCCGACACCGTCACCAGCGCGTAAGCCAGCCCCGTCATCACCGCGCGCAGCCGCTTCGCTCCCACAGCTAGTACGCCTCCCCGCCCGAAAGCCACTTGAACTGCACCAGCGCCAGGATCAGGATCAGGATGAACAGCACCACCGCCTGTGCGCAGGCAGCGCCGAAGTCGTACGTGCGGAACGCTGATTCGTAGATCATGAACACCAGCGTCGTGGTGGCGTAGCTGGGTCCGCCGTTGGTCATGAGGTAGACCGCGTCGAAGACCTGGAACGAGCCGATGGTCATCACCACCACCAGATACAGCAGCGTCGGCCCAAGCAGCGGCAGCGTGATGTGCCAGAACCGCTTAAGCGGCGAAGCGCCGTCGAGCGACGCGGCCTCGTAGTAATGCGCCGGGATCTGCCCCATCGCCGCCAGCAGCATCAGCAGCGGCACGCCCAGGCCGCTGGCCACCGTCATCAGCGCCACGGACAACAGCGCCACCCGCCGATCGCCCAGCCACATCACCGGGTCCACGCCCACCAATCCCAACAGATAGTTGAGCAGCCCGAAGTCAGCGTTGAACAGCCACGCCCACACCAGCGCCAGCACCACGCTGGAGACCACCCCCGGCAGGTAGAACGCCGACTTGAAGAACACCTGGACCCGGCCAGGCAGCGGATGAATCAGATACGCCAGCACCAGCGCCAGCCCCAGCGCGCCGGGCACGACGATCAGCGTGTACACCACGGTGTTGCGCAGCGCCACGTAGAACAGCTCGTTCTGAAACGTCACCGCGTAGTTGCGCAGCCCCGCCCAGGCCGTGGTCCCCTCACTGACGCTGTAATAGGACAGGCTCAACTGGAACACCCGCAGGATCGGGTAAAGGTGCACCAGGATCAGCAGGCCCATCGCCGGGGCGATGAACGCATAGCCCCACCGTCCGCGCCACAGGCGTTGCAAGAGCGTCGCGCTGCCGTTCATGGGCCTGCCGCCTCCACCTGGGGCATCGCACGGCGGACCCGCTCGCCCAGCTCGCGCAGCGCACGGGCCGGCGACCACTTGGGCGGCACCGACAGCACATCCTGGTACAAGCGGACCATCTCCTGACTCAGATCGAACCGATCCTCAAACGGCCGGGGCGGCAGCATGAAGTTCTGCGCCCGCTCCATCTGCTGCCGCATCGCAACCAGGTACGCTTCCTGCGGCAAAGGCCCGGAGCGGCGGGGCGAAGCGACGCGCCAAAAATAGTGGTTCACCCGCGGCCCGGTCAGATACCGGGCCAGGGCCATGCATGCGTCCCGCTTGGCCGGATCGTTTTGGCGCGACACGAGCACCGTTCCGACCGTGAGGTAGGTGGTGGGCTCGACGCCGGGCACGCTGGGCACCGACACCAGCGCCCAGTCGAACGGCGTGACGGTCTCCTTGCGGGCCTGATCCTGAGCCCAGATGAGCGTGCCGGCGCTGGTCAGATACATCGCGACGCGCTGCTCCACGAAGAGTCGGCGCACGTCGTCGTACTTGTAGCCTGCTGCGCCGGGCGTCGCGACGCCTTCGTCCACGAGCCGCCGCAGGAACTCCAGCCCGGCGACGCCGACGGGATCGTCCAGCGCGAATCGGCCGTCGCGGCTGAACACCTGCGCACCGTGGTTGATGAGGTAAGTCGTGAGGAAGACGTGGTTGTCATCCAGGGCGTGCAGCCCCACGCCGTAGACTTCAGGTCGGCCGTCGCCGTCGCGGTCGATCGTGAGCCGCCTGGCCAGATCCTCGAATTCCGCCATCGTCCAATGCTCGCCGGGCTGGGGGATGCGGTCCTCCAGCCCCTGCTGACGGAACAGGTCGCGGTTGATGATCACCCCCAGCGCGTGCGCGTACAGCGGCCAGGCGTAGTGCTTGCCGGCGTAGGCGCACGCCTGCAAAGCACCGGGATAAATGTCCGCCCGGTCCGCTTCGGTCAGGTAATCGTCGATGGGCTCAAGCAGCCCCAGCGCCGCCCAGGTGACGAACTCGGTGTCCGGCGAGCCGTGGAACACGTCGGGAGGCACGCCGCCCGCAAACGCCAGGCGGATCTTGTCTCCGCTGCCGCCCGGATCAATCTGCAAATCCACCCGCACGCCGGGATGCTCCGCCTCGAACCGCCTGATCTGCTCGCGCTGCCACTGCGTTACCGGCAGCGGCTCGTCGCCCTGGTACTGCGCCGGGTCGCCCCACCAGCTCCGCGTCCAGTAGACGATGGTGATCGGGCGGTCCGCGTCTTCGCCCGACGCCCCGCAGCCGGCCAGCCACAGGCTCAGCGACACCAGCAACGGCTTCCAGGTTGAGCGATCCAGCGTGAACTTCATGGCGAGGGCGTGCGGCTGCGCGGCTGGGGGAAGGCGGCTTGCGAGTAAAACGGTCCCTTGCCGAAGAAGGCCGCCACCGCGTGATCCAGCTCGCCGATGCGGTAGTTGATGATCCCATCGGCGCCGAGCCTGCGC
>DASVCG010000176.1:0-3453 GCA_036381755.1 Phycisphaeraceae bacterium
GCCACGGTGGCGACGCGCTCGACCGTCTCGATCTGCCGATGCAGCACCTGCCGCGCCTCACCGTTGTTCCAGTGGCGTCGAACATCGTCGGTGAACACCGTGTCCTTCGTGTACTTGCCCGCCGCCACTCCTTTGGCCAAAGGGCCGCGGATGATCGTGCCGATCCCCCGGTCCGCGCAGTATGGCAAGAGCGCCGATTCGGCTGAACGATTCAGATAGCTGTATTCCAACTGCACAGCGGCGCAGCGTTCGTCACGGTCGAACAGTTCGGCGACGTCCAGCCGGTCGGTCGAGATGCCGAAGGCGCGGATCTTGCCCGCATCGATCAGCCGGTCGAACGCTTCGAGAAACACCGTCGGGTCTTCACAATTGGGCAGATGGCACTGGTACAGGTCGATGTAATCAGTCTTCATCCGGTTGAGCGAGGCGTCGCAGCACAGATCGACGTGCAGCCAGTGGGTGTATGGCAGCGGGTGGCCGTGACGGCGCGCGAAGTTGCCGACCTTGGTGGCGATGATCAGCCGGTCGCGTCGGCCGCGGATCACCTCCGCAAGGAGCCGCTCGCTGGTGCCAGCCGGCTCGCCGTAGGCGTCGGCAGTGTCAATGAAGTTGACCCCGCAGTCGATCGCCGTCTCAATCGCGCGCAGGGCATCGTCCTTCTCGACGGGACCCCACTGTCCGCCGATCCCCCACGTCCCGAGCCCAATGACGCCGACCTCCCAGCCCGTCCTCGGAAATACCCGTCGTAGCATGGCCGCTCCTTAAGCATCCAAATGAACCAACTTGTGAATCAAACTTGACGTGAATCCTCTTTTATTGCTGCGTACATTCACCCCGGCTTGCGCATCTCCCAGCCGGGCTCGAACAGCCGCAGGAAATTGCGCTCGCCGTAAGGGTGCTTGGCCGCCTCCCGCTCGTTAAGTTCGACGCCCCAGCCCGGACGGTCCGGGACGGTGAGATAACCGTTCTCCACCCGCGGCACACCCGTCAGCACATCCCAGGTCCACGGCTCGGCATTGTCGTCGAAGTTCTCCTGGATCAGGAAGTTGGACACCGACGCGTTGATGTGAGCGTTGACCGCGGTGCAGAACGGGCTCTGTGCGTGGTGACAGGCGACCATCGCTTCAGCCGCTTCCGCGATGCCGCAGACGCGCTTGAGATTGCTGACGCCCAGCGACAGCAGCTCCGGCTGCACGATGTCGATGACGTGGGCCGACAGCAACTCGATGAACATCGACATCCGCCGGTACCGCTCTCCCACTGCCACCGGCACGGGGACAGCCCGCGCGACCTCCAGCGTCGCGGCGATGTCCAGCGAATGCACCGGCGTCTCGTACCACATCACGTCGAATTCTTCGAGCATCCGCCCGAGGCGGATCGCGTGGGAAACCGTGAACCGGTCGTGCGCTTCGATGCACAAGTCCACGTCCGGGCCCACGGCATCCCGAACGGCGCGGACAATATCGATGGCCAGTCGACGATCCCGGCTGCTAATCTGCCGGTGTGCATCGCCGAAAGGGTCGAACTTCAGCGCGGTGTAGCCGCGCTCCACCAACTTGACCGCTTCCTCAGCAAAGAAGGCCGGGTCGCGTGGCCCCTTATACCAGCCGTTGGCGTAGACGCGCAGCCGGTCGCGGTGCTTACCGCCGAGCAGTTGCCACACCGGCAAGCCCAGACTCTTGCCGAGGATGTCCCAGCAGGCGATCTCGATGCCGCTCATGCCCGTGGTGTAAGTGGCGAATCGACCGCGGTACATCTTCTGCCAGATGCGGTCAGGGTGGCGCGGGTCCTCGCCGATCACGAACCGCTTCAGCTCGTCGACGTCACCCAAATTGGTCTTCGTGGCCAACCCGCCAGTCGCCTCGCCCAGCCCGACGATGCCTTCATCCGTGTGAACCTTGACAAAGATCCAGTTCTTCCAGGGGTTGCCGACGACGACAGTGGTGACATCGGTGATCTTCATGCGGTGAGCGTCCGTGTGTTTAGCCGATGCGATCAAAGGTGTCCACGCCGCCGGAGCCAGTGGGCGCGACGACGGCGTGCGTGTCATCGCGGATCCACGGCGGCACGCCGTACAGGATCGGCCCGTTGGACCAGGTGAAATGCGGCTCAAGGTCGCGGAGAATGTCGTCGAGCGCCAGATGATCGTGCACGTCCTCGCGTGGCGTACCGATCGAGAGCCGGCTGCTCGATCCGCGGATGACGCCGCGTCGACGCAGCACCTCGGTGTAGCTGACGCCCTTGAGCATCTCCAGCGAGAATAGCGGCCCCAGCAGCGCGAAGACCCGCTTGGCCTCCGCGCGGTCGCCGGCCTCCAGCGCGTTCCACAGCCGGACCACCAGGTCGGTGACGTGGCAGCCGGGCATCTGCCCCGCAACGCCGCGCGGATGCTCCAGCAGCAGGTAGCGCCCGCCCGCGCCGCCGAACACGCCCTTGAGCTTGTCGCCGCCACGCTCGATCAACTGCGTGATCTTGTGGGTCACCGGAAACGTCTCTTCTTTGACGTACGCCACGCGCTCGACCTCGTGGAGCACGCGCACCATCGTGTCGACGGACAGCACGCTGCCCCGCGCGTGGTTCTGGATCATGATTGGTACATCGACTTCCACGTTGATCGCGCGGTAGTAGTCGACAATCGCGTCTTCATCTTCCAGCGGCTGGGCGTATGGCGTCATCGCCACGACGGCGTCGGCGCCGACCTTGGCCGCATGACGCGCGAACTGCGCCGCATGCTTGGCGCTGACTCCCTGCACGCCGAGGACGACGGGAATCCGGCCGGCGACCTGCTCGACCATCACTCGCATGCCTTCCAGCCGTTCCTGGTCGGTGAGCACGGTGAATCCGCTGGCGTTCAACGGCCAGCAGATGCCGTGAGCCCCACAGGCGATGCAGAAGTCAATGATCGATCGGAACCCGCTCCAATCGACCTCGCGAGCGTCGTCGAACGGCGTTGCGGCGATGGTGAAGACACCGCGGAATGGTTCAGTAGCCATAGATAATGATCCTCAACGACCGATAGGCAACGCGCGGGAACATTCCCCGCGGCACCGGTTGACAGCCCCCCGACCTTCCCCTATTCTAGCTTATTAAATTGATTTAACAAGCCGAAAAACGCCTTTTCAAGGCGGCCCTATGATAGGCCTGCTTCACCCCCTGCGATCCGGCGTCACGCAACATGTCGTGTGCTACGGCACCAGCCTGACCGCATGCGGCGCGTGGGTGTCACAGGTCGCCGCGGCGCTCGCGATGAAGTACGGCAATCGGGTTCGCGTCACCAACAGCGGCGAGGGTCGGCAGCATTCGCGCTGGGGCCTGGCGCACCTCCGCGAGCGAGCCTTGGACCTGAAGCCCGACGTGGTGTTGATCGAGTTCGCCATCAACGACGCCTTGACGCGCTTCAACCTGTCTCCGGCTGAATCACGCGCCAACCTGACGCAAATGATCGATCACATC
>DASVCG010000177.1:0-2250 GCA_036381755.1 Phycisphaeraceae bacterium
CTACACCACCTCCGGCCAGATCTTCCGACGCGTCCTCGACAAAGAGCGCCACGGCGGCTACCTGGGCCGCGACGTGCAGATGATCCCCCACGTCACCGGTGAGGTGAAGTTCCTCCTGCGCGAGCTGGCTGTCAAGCAAAACGCCGACGTGGTCTTCATCGAAGTCGGCGGCACCGCGGGCGACTACGAAAACGCCTTCTACATCGAGGCCCTCCGCCAACTGGCCTTCGAGGAAGGCCCCGGCAGCGTCTGCTTCGTCGCCCTCACCTACGTCATCGAGCCCCCCGCCCTGGGCGAGCAAAAGTCCAAGGCCGCCCAGCTAGGCCTGCGCAAGCTCATGGAGGCGGGCATCCAGCCTCACATCATCGCCTGCCGCGCCCACAACCCCGTCCACACCTCGGCGATGCAGAAAATCGCCATGTTCTCCAACGTGCCGCTCAAGCGCGTCTTCTCGATGCACGACCGGCCCAGCATCTACACCATCCCCGACGACATGCGCCTGGCCGGGCTGGACCGCGAGGTGCTCAGCCTGCTGGACCTGCACGGCCGCGTGGACCAGGCCGCCGAGGACGTCGCCCGCGAAAAATGGCGCGCCTTCGTGAACCGCCTCACCGCCCCCAGGCGATTCAGCGCCCGCATCGGCATCACCGGCAAGTACGCCGCTCTCCGCGACGCCTACGCCTCCATCGACAAGGCCCTGGAGCACTGCGGCGCTCACCTCTCCGCCGATCTGGACGTCCGCTGGATCGACACCACCCGCATCGGGCCCGATCAGGTCGACGCCGCCCTGGAGGGGCTCGACGCGGTCATCGTGCCCGGCGGGTTCGGCCACCGCGGCACCGAAAGCAAAATCGCCTGCATCCGCCACTGCCGCGAGCACGAATTGCCCTACCTGGGCATCTGCCTGGGCTTCCAGATGGCCGTCGTCGAGTACGCCCGGCACGTCTGCGGCCTCGACGCCGCCAGCACCGAGTTCGACCCCCACACCCCGCACCCCGTCATCAGCATCCTGCCCGAACAGAAAAAAATCGAGGGCCTCGGCGGCAACATGCGCCTGGGCGGGCAGGACGTGCTCATCAAGGCCGGCACGCTCGCAGCACTCCTGTACGGGACCGCTCACCCTGCCACGGCAGCTCGACCGCCCCAAGGCGCCGCGGCCGACTTCACCATCCGCCAGCGCTTCCGCCACCGCTTCGAGGTGGACCCGCAATACATCGAGGCGCTGGAATCGCACGGGCTGGTCTTCTCCGGCAGGCACCTGGCGCAGCCGATCATGCAGATCCTGGAACTGCCCGTGACGCGGCACCCCTACTTCATCGGCGCGCAGTTCCACCCCGAGCTGGTCAGCCGGCCGCTGCACCCTGAGCCGATGTTCATGGGCCTGGTCGCCGCAGCGGTCCACCACGCCAACCCCGCTGCCAGCCAGGACCCCGCCCTAAGCCGCTGGCTCTGCCGCTCCCGCCTTCAGCCCACCGCCTCCAACGCTTGAAACAACCCGTGATTTTCTGATTCGCGATTTGTGATGTTGATTTGCGATTCGTGATATGCGATTGCCCACCCCCCTGGACAATCGAAATTCGGCAATGATTCCACCGCCTGCCCTCTAGCGCCTGCCGTCTACCCCCTACCCCCTAACTTAACCGTACCCCAGCGCCGCCAGGTCATCCTCATCCAGGCCGAAGTGGTGCCCGATCTCGTGCAGCAGCGTGATGCGGATCTGCCGCTCCAGCTCATCCATTGCTGATGCGGCCTGCCTGCCCAAGCGGTAGCCCGCGGTGCGCAGGATCGGCCCGCGGAACAGCATCATCCGATCAGGCATCGTGGCGGAGTGCTCCACGCTGCGGTGCGTCAGCGGAATCCCCCAGTGCAGCCCGCACAGCAAAGTATCGTGCCGGCTCAGCCCCATCTCGCGCAGCAAGCGCGGCGAGGGCTCGTCCTCCACAATCAGGGGCACCTCCTCCAAAAGCTGTTGAATCGACTCGGGCAGCTCCGCCAGGATGCGCTCCAGCAGATCATCAAACAGCCGACGCGTCTCAGAATCGATCGTGCCAAACCGTCGCAAAGCCATCCGCGCATTGTAGCCGTCCCAATCAAACGCCATCGGCACGCCCGATCCGCGCCGGCCCGATCGGATCGCGATAAAATAGCCGGTTTATGCCCGCATCCGCCCCGCCTGTGCACCTGTTCGACCTGGACCTGGACGGCTTGAGCGACCTGCTGGCCCGCTGGGGGCTGCCCCGCTACCGTGCT
>DASVCG010000178.1:0-2750 GCA_036381755.1 Phycisphaeraceae bacterium
GTGCGTGCGCTGCCCAGGTGTCGCTGGTTCACGACGGGCCGATGCAGACGACCTTCCGCATTCGCACCGCGATGCACGTTCCCGAGGCGTTCGACCCGGCTACTCGCCGCCGTTCGCAGCGCCGTGTCGAGATGATCGTGGACACGTGCCTGACTCTGCGGGCGCAGGCCCGACACCTGGAACTGGACATCACCGTGCACAACACCGCGCAGGATCACCGCCTGCGGGCGCTGTTTCCCAGCGGCGCTGCCGGCGCGACGACCTGCTGGTCGGACACGCCCTTCGACGTGGTTCAGCGGCCCATCGGCTTGCGGCCCGGCTACGAAGCCTATCGCGAATTGGAAGTGGAAACGCGACCCCAGCAGAGCTGGACCGCAGTGTGCGATGGTCAGGCCGGTCTGGCTGTCATCGCCGATGGGTTGTACGAGGCAGCGGTGATGGACCTGCCCGACCGCCCCATCGCGCTGACGCTCTTCCGCGCAACAGGCAGAACGGTCTTCACCGACGGCGAGCCGGGCGGCCAGCTCCAGGGCCCCTTGCGGTTCCGCTGCTGGCTGACGCCGCTGACGGGCTCCGTGCCCGCGGTGGAATTGTGCCGGCTGGGGCAGCGGATCTCAGCAGGATTGCGCGCCGTTGCCGTCGATGGCGCGTCCGCCGACGCAGACCGCAATATCACCCTTCCCGCGACGATGTCGTTCCTGCGGGTCCGCGGTGACGCCGTGCTCAGCTCCTGCCGATTCTTTGAGGATGCCATCCGCCTGCGCCTCTACAACCCAACGTCTTCCGAAGCGACAGCGCAGATCGAATCGCCGCTGCTGCCGGGCAAGGAGGCCCCCGTCGCCGTCCATCTGCGCCCGCGTCAGATCCTGAGCACCACCTTGGGCGGATAGCAGCAACGGATTGACCAAGGTGATACAGACCAAGCCAGCGTTCAGCGAGCGCTTTTAGCGCTTATGGTGTGCTGCGCGCCGATGGCGCTTACATGATGCCGAAAGTGTCGAACGCCTCGCGGGCGCTCCAGCCCGATTCGATGGCCTGTTTGACACGCTTTTCGCCGCGGGCTCGCTCGATGGCGATGCGGAAAACCTCCTTCTCAGCCTCAGCGGGCACGACGCACACGCCGTCGATATCGCCAAAAACGATGTCGCCCGGACGGATGACAACCTGGCCGATCTGGATGCGGCAGCGGAAGTCGATCACCCGGCCTCGCGGCGCCTGGTCCTGAGCGTAGCAGCCGTAGGCGAACGCAGGGAAGTTCATCGCAAGGATGCCACGCGCGTCGCGCAGATAGCCGTTGAGCACGGCACCCGCACAGCCCAGCTTGTGGGCACGCGTGCTCATCAGCTCACCCCACAGCGCGTAGGTGGGCGAGGCGCCGGTGCACACGTACAGCTCATTGGGCTTCAGGTCGTCCAGCGCTTCGAGCATCAAACCAAAAGGCCGATTCAGCGGCGTGTCGCGCAACTGGACGGGCTGCTCCTCGACCGTATCGGCCTCCAGCACGGTCATCGCACGCCCGACAGCGACCATCGCCCGATCCAGCGGCTGGATCTGCGGCGGGAGGAACTGATTCCTGAGGCCCAGCTTGTCCATCACATCGCCCACCACCGCGGTGAACAGCTCACGACGGGCGATCTGAAACAATTCCTCGTCACTGCTCCAAGGACACGAAGCGGTCACGGGCTGCTCCTTAATCGGCGGCGGAGGAAGGCTCGCCTTCGCGGCGCTGCCATCCTTCACGAAACAGAGACAACAAACCGGATTCCCTCGCCGGATGACGCGCCGCTTCATCCAGGTTCAGCCGCGCGCCCAGGCCTGGGCGCTGCGGCAACGGCAGCATGCCGTCAGCGTCGAGGACCGGGTGCCAGTCCACCAGCCGCCGCTCCCACGGCATGTTGAAATCGCTGAAAAATTCCTGGATCAGCAGGTTGGGGCAACTGGCGGCCAGGTGCAGGCACGCCAGCGTGCTGATCGGGCCCTGGGCGTTATGAGGCGCAACAACGCCCCCAGCCGCTTCAGCCATCGCGCATACCTGCCGGGCAATGGTCAAGCCGCCAAGGTTCAGCGGCTCGGGCTGGTAGACCGCCACGACGCGGTGCGAGATCAGGTCGAGAAACGCCTCCTTGCTGTGCAGCGACTCGCCGGACGCCACCGGCACGGGCACAGCCCGGGCGACCTCGATCGTGTCCTGAATGCGGTGATGCGGGCAGGGCTCCTCATACCAGGTGATGCCGAACGGCTCGAGCCGCCGACCGATCTTGATCGCGCTGCCCACGCTGAATCGGCAGTGAGCTTCGATCATCAGCTCCACCTCCGGCCCGACCGCTTCGCGGACAGCCGCGACGATCGCGATCGAAAGATCCTCCTCGGGCTTGGGCATGGCCAGGTGGGCGGCGCCGAACGGATCAAACTTCAGCGCGCGGTAGCCGCGCGACACCACTTGCTGCGCAGCCTGGGCGAACGCCTCGGGGGTGCGGTCGCAGCGATACCAGCCATTGGCGTAGGCGTGGACGCGGTCACGAACCCGGCCGCCCAGCAACTGGTACACCGGCACGCCCAGCGCCTGGCCCTTGATGTCGAGGCAGGCGATCTCTATCGCCGCCACGGCGCAGCGGTGGATCTGGCCCCCGTCGGAATAGACGTCCCGCGTCAGATGCAGCACGATCTGTTCGGTGTCGAACGGATCGACGCCGATCAAAAACCTCTTCAGCTCGTGGACAGCCGCCTCCGTGCTCCGAGTAAAGCCGTTG
>DASVCG010000179.1:0-3462 GCA_036381755.1 Phycisphaeraceae bacterium
CAGCGACGCGGGCGTGCAGGCTTCCGCCGTCACCGCGGGGGTGACGTTTTTCTTCTTCCTGCCTTACCTGGCCATGATGGCCCCAGCGGGCTGGCTGGCGGACCGCCTGCCGCGCAAGTGGATCATGCTCGCCTGCGACGAGGGGCGCGCCGCGGTCCTGCTTCTGGCCTTCGCCCTGGTGCCCGCGGGCGTGGCAGGGGCGGTCCCGGCGAGCCATCATTGGAAAGTCTTTGCCCTTATCGCCGCGGTGGGCGCGCTGGCCGCGGTGTTCAACCCGGCACGCAACGCGACGATCCCGCAGATCGTCCCGCCCGCGCAGCTCCAGCGAGCCAACGCCCTGACGTTCGGCATCGCGGTGATCGCGTCGCTGCTGGGGCTGCTCATCGGCGGACGGCTCATCAGCCGCTACTCGCCCGCAGCGGGGCTGCTGACCGCGGTGCTGGCTTACGCCGTCAGCGGAACATTCTTTGCGTTCATCAAGCCGGTGAGCCGGCGTCGTCCGCCGGGCCTGGGCCGCGACGGAGCCCTCAGCCTGACCGCGGGCCTGCGCTACGTGTGCGGGCATCGCGGCATCCTCCAGCTCATCATCCTGGACGCGGTCATCTGGGGCGCAGCCAACCTCACGTTCGCAGCACTGGCGGCCCTGGGCAAGCAGCGCTACGGCTTCACCGAGCCCGAGGCGTTCCTGCGGGGCTTTGGCGACCTCAGCGCCGCAGCCGGAACGGGCATGCTGGTCAGCGCGCTGGTGGTGGGGTGGATGAACTTCCGCCGGGAGTCGCACTGGTTCCTGTTGCTGGCCCTGGCGGGAGCGGGGGCGTGCATGACGGCGCTGGCGATCAGCCACGCCTTCCCAGCCGGGCTCGCGCTGGTGTTCCTCATCGGCTTCCTGGGCAACGCGGCAATGGTGTGCGTGGGCACGCTGCTCCAGTCGATCAGCCCCAAC
This sequence comes from Phycisphaeraceae bacterium, assembly GCA_036381755.1. Classification (GTDB taxonomy): domain Bacteria; phylum Planctomycetota; class Phycisphaerae; order Phycisphaerales; family Phycisphaeraceae; genus DASVCG01. The sequence continues at coordinate 944 of DASVCG010000179.1, forward strand.
TACATCCGCGGTCGAATCTTCGCCATCAACAGCCTCGTGAGCACCTTGTCCGCGGTGGCGATCAACCTGGCGATCTGGCGCATGCCTCACGCTGACGCCTGGACGATCCCCGCGGTGGGCGCAGCAGGGGTGACGCTGGCGGTCATCGGGGTCTGGGGCGCCTGGCGCGAGCTTGGCCGCGGGCCCATGGACAGCCCCATGGCCAGCGCTCTTTGGCGGCTGCTTCGCTGGTACGTGCTGGTGTGGCATCGGCTGCGGTGGGTGGGGCGCGATCGCATCCCCGCAACGGGTGCGGTGATCCTGGCGCCCAACCACACGACGGGGCTGGACCCGCTCTTGATCCAGGCCGGCTGCCCCAGGCCCGTGCGCTGGGTGATGCTGACGGAGTATCAGTTCCGCCTGGCTGCGCCGCTTTGGCGCACCATCCAGCCCATCGCGCTGGACCGGCGCAGTGGCGACCTGGGCAAGATCCGCCAGATCGTCCAGACCCTCCAGGACGGGCAGGTCGTGGGCCTGTTCCCCGAAGGCGGCCTGCAACGCACCCACCGCCAACTCAAACCCTTTCAGCCCGGCGTGGCGATGGTCGCCCAGCGCAGTAGCGCCGCCATCGTGCCCGTCTGGATCAGCGGCACGCCCCGCAGGCAGAATATGCTCTGGCACTTCCTCCAGCCCAGCCGATCGGTGGTCATCTACGGCAAGCCCTTTTACGCCGACCCCCAGGCCTCCCATCAGCAGGTCCTCGACGACCTTCGCCGCCGCATGCTGGAGTTGGCCGACTCCATTGATCCGCCTCTCACGGTACACTAAGGCCCGCGTACCTGTTTCATCCAAGGAGGCTCTGTCATGTCGCGACCCGTCACGCTTTTCACCGGCCAATGGGCCGATCTTCCGCTGGAGACGCTGTGCGAGAAGGCCAAGGGGTTTGGCTACGATGGGCTGGAGCTGGCTTGCTGGGGCGATCACTTCGAGGTGGACCAGGCCCTCAAGGACCGCCAGTATTGCAAGAAGAAGTGGGAGCTTCTGAGCGATTTCGGCCTGGATTGCTACGCAATCTCCAATCACCTGGTGGGCCAGGCGGTGTGCGACCTGATCGACGAACGGCACAAGACGATCCTGCCCAAGGAGGTCTGGGGCGACGGCAAGCCGGAAGGCGTCCGCCGCCGCGCCGCACGGCGGATGATCGACACCGCCAAGGCCTGCCGCAGGTTCTTCGACGCTAAGCCCAATCCCTCCCGCGGGCCCGCGGTGGTCAACGGCTTCACCGGCTCGAGCATCTGGCATTCCATCTACGCCTTCCCGCCCACCAGCCAGGACTACTGGCAAAAGGGTTTTGACGACTTCGCCAAGCGGTGGAAGCCGATCCTGGACGCCTTCGACAAGGTCAACGTGAACTTTGCCCTGGAGGTGCACCCGACGGAGATCGCCTTCGACACCGCCTCAGCCCAGCGGGCGCTGGAAGCCGTCGGCCGTCACAAGCGGTTCGGGTTCAACTACGACCCGTCGCACCTGGCCTACCAGGGCGTCGATTACGTCAAGTTCATCCACGCCTTCCGCGACCGGATCTTCCACGTGCACGTCAAGGACGTGTGGTGGGGCCGGGGCGACGGCACGGTGGGGGTTTTCGGCGGGCACACGACGTTCGCCGACCCCAGGCGGTACTGGGACTTCCGCTCGCCCGGCCGTGGCGGGGTCGACTTCGAGTCGATCATCGTCGCCCTCAACGACATCGGCTACGACGGCCCGCTCTCGGTGGAGTGGGAGGACAGCCGCATGGACCGCGAGCACGGCGCCGCAGAGGCCGCCTCGTTCGTGCGAAAACTCGATTTCCCCCGCTCTGCCATCGCCTTCGATGCCCAGTTCGACCGCTGAGCCCCTGTTCCGTGCGGATCCTCGGCGAGATCACCTGCGTCGAAACCATCGCCTCCGGCCGCGCGGTCCAGGCCAGGCAATTGCTGCGCAAACGCTTTGGCCCCGGACGGTGGCGTAAAATGAAAGGGATCGCCTGGGTCGAGCTGGATGATGGTAAAATTGTTCGCGCGAAGCTGCACTGGTACGAGGCCCATGGCCTGGGCAGGCACATGGTCAAGATCAAGCGCATCATCGCATCGCCATGATCCAACACGCTAACAATCCCGGATTCGTCGTCTTTCTGGGCCCTGCGGACCCCGAGGTCGACCTGGAGCCGTTGAAGATTTACCGCCTGGCTCCCAACGAGCCTGGCGACCCGGCCGACTACCTGCGCGTGGTCGACGAATCCGGCGAGGATTACCTTTACCCCCGGCGGTTGTTCGAGCCGATCACTGTCTCCAAGCGCGTCGAGGCGGCGATCAAAGCGACCCAGGCTTAGCGGGGCGGCGCGAACACCCGGTTACTAACCATCACCACCCATCCCTCGCCCTCACCACTGGCACGCTTCAATGGGCGTGCAATAATGGATGACGATGATGACGGGGCTGATCGGTCTGGGTCTGTTCCTGGCGCAGGCGACCCAGGGCGCGCCGCAGCAGGGCAGCGGCACC
>DASVCG010000180.1:0-3321 GCA_036381755.1 Phycisphaeraceae bacterium
GCTGAAGATCACTGGCGAAAGCTGCTGGAATTGCGCCCGCACGATCAATCGTTGTGGATCGAGGCGGGCGAGCTGGCCGACGCGATGGGTGAAGCGGCGCTGGCCCATCAGCGGCTGAGCAAGGCGTGCCGAATGCCCGGCCGATACCGCGCCTCAGCACTGGCGGCGATGGCCACCTTGTGCATGCACCTGGGCCGCTGGTCGCAGGCCGCCTGGAGCTGGTGGCGTCTCACGCGCCTCAACCGCCACGACCTGGGCGCCTGGGCGGGCCTTTTGGTCTGCGCCCACTGTGCCGGGCGGGCGAGGCTGGCCCACCGCGCCCAGCAGGTCCTTGTCGCGCACAGCTCCCCGCAGGAACGCCGAGCAATCCTGGCGCGCCTGTGGCACCACGCCGCGGCTCATCACGCCCTGGAAACCACTTCGTCCAGCGACGCCGCCCGCCTGGACGGCCCCTCGCCCCTTCGCGACCTGCTGCGCCTGGCCGCCAGGTCGCTGGAGCGCGCTGCCCACAAGCACCGCGACCGCGCTGATGTGCACTACCACCGCGGCGTGTGCGAAGCGGCCCTGGGCAACACCCAGACCGCGACGCGGTCCATCCAGCAAGCCCTGGCGATCAACCCCCGTTACGCCGCGGCTCTCCGCTTGCTGAACCTGCTTCAACAGACAGCGGACAGCAAGGGATAAAGAGCAAACTCTTTCGCCCTTTTCTCTATCTCCCCCGCGCCCTGCTCTGCGCCTCTGTGATTTGTCCGCGCCTGCCGCCTACCCTCTGCCCTCTGCCCCCTACCCTCTACCCTCGCCGAGTCGGCCGTGGCTGAGCACAAGTCGGCGGTCCGCAGCCGCAGCAATCTGCGCATCGTGCGTCACCATCACGATGGTCTGCCCTTCCTGGTGGAGCTGGCGGAACAGGTCCAGGATCTGCCTGCCGGTGTCAGCGTCAAGATTGCCCGTGGGCTCATCCGCCAGCAGGATGACCGGCTCATTCATCAGCGCGCGCGCGATGGCGACACGCTGACGCTCGCCGCCCGAGAGCTTGCTGGGCCGGTGCCGCAGCCGCTCCTTGAGCCCCAGCCGCTCCAGCAACTGCATCGCCCGCTGACGCGCTTGACCACGCGCCCCCGGCCAGGCCAGCACCGGCCGCTTCACCATCGCGCTGAGGAGCACGTTCTCTAAAGCCGTCAGCTCCGGCAAGAGGTGATAGAACTGAAAAACAAAGCCCACCTGGGCGTTTCGATATCGATCCAGCCGCCGTCCGCGCAGCTCGAACAGTTGCGTGCTGTTGAATTGCACCGTGCCCTCATCAGGCCGGTCCAGCCCGCCTAAAAGGTGCAGCAAGGTGCTTTTGCCTGAGCCGGAAGCGCCCAGGATCGCGAGCCACTCTCCCTGCTCGACGCTCAGGTCCACCCCGCGCAGCACGTGCAGGTCCTGCCCGCCCAGGCGGTAGTGCTTGTGAAGATTGGAAGCCCGCAGGATCATCCGCGGGGGGGTCTTAACGCTTGGCATGGAAGCCTGCATGGGCGTGCGTCCTTCCTCCGCGTCAGCCCGGCGCCGCGTGGCCGGTTTACTCATACCGCAGGGCCTCGATCGGATCGAGCCGCGCAGCCAGGAGGGCCGGGATCAACGAGCCGATGACGCTGCTGGCGATGGCGCCCAGCACGATGACCGTCGCCTCGATCGCGTCAACACGGTCGGGGATGCGGTCGAACGCGTAGATGCGCGGGTCCCACATGCGCCAGCCGATCATGGTGTTCCACTGATTAAACGGCCCCACTTCCAGCAGGTCGAAGCGGAAGAACGCCACAACCGCCACAGCCGCGGCGCCCAGGAACAGCCCCGCCAGCCCGCTTTCAAAAGCAACATCGCGCCGCCTGCCCGCAGCGCCGCCCAGGATAGCGCCCAGCACCCCCGCGGCCACCGCCACGCCGCACCAGCCCAGCAGCGTCGCCATCCGCGTCGCCAGCACGTCCTGGAGCTGGTTCAGGTGCGTGACGATCAGGTACGCCAGCGCCAGCCCCGCCAGCGAGCCGACGATCCCGATCGCCAGCCCGTAGCCCAGGAACACGTTCATGATGCCCGCCCGCGAAGCGCCGATGGCCCGCAGCACCCCGATGTCGCGCGTCTTCTCCAGCACGATCATGTAGAACGTCGTGGCCACCATCACGATCGCCACGATGCTGATGATGATGAACAGGAACGTCACCAGCCCCTTCTCGTTGGCCACCGCGCCCAGCAGGTCGGCGTACTGCTGCTCCCAGGTCTGCACCAGCAGGAGGGGCATGTCCGCGTGCTCGCGGACGAACCGCCCCGCCACGTTGCGCGCCGCGGTGCGCACCTCGTCGAGGTTGTAGCCCGCTTCGCCCCGCAGCAAAATCTCCGTCACCCGTGCCGGCCGCAGCATCGGATCGCCCACCGGCTCCAGCGTCTGCGGGTCGTAGTTCCACACCTGCCGCTGGTCCATGTCCGTCATCTGCTGCAGCGCCTCCAGCGGCACGTAGGCGCGGTTCGCATCCACCTCGTAATGCCCGCTCTTGAACTCGTTGACGACGAGGAACGACCGGCTGGTCGCGTCAAGCTGGCGGACCGAGCCTTGCTGCGTCAGCGGCACGGTGGTCAGCGCGATGGTCATGCCCACCGCGCTGTTGGCCACGCTGTATTGCCCATACTCATCGCGCATCTGAAGCGGGTTGAGCTCGATGCCCAGCACGACGCCCGGCAGGGGCTGACTGTTGGGCGGCTGCCAGGCCGCGGGCGGCTCCAGCGACATGCCGTACCCCTCCAGGTCCAGTTGGCTCAGCGCTTCTTGCCGCCGCTGGAGCAGGTCCGGCTCAAGCCCGCTTCCCTGAAGCTCCTCCAGGTAATCCTTGGCCGACCAGTGCAGGCTCCTGCGGTAGTGGACCACGCGGTCCAGGTCCCGCGGGCGGATCCCCTCGATCTGCACCGGGATCGCGCTGCCCCCCAGGTTCAGCAGCCCGTAGGTGCGCAGCACCGGCGCCGCAGCAGCAATCTCCGGCTGCTCCTCCAGCGCCTCGATCAACGCCTCATAATGCGGGAAGCCCGTCAGCGAGCCAGCGGTGATGATCACGTCCCCCGAAAGCTGGTGCACCGATTCGCGCAGCAAGTCCAGAAAGCCCCCCATGACGCTGATGACGATGATGACCATCGCGGTGCACAGCGTCACCGCCAGCGCCGCGAACATCGGCGCCAGCTTCCGCCTCAGATACTTCAAGATGAGCAGGAGCTTGTACATGCTGCGCCGATCACCTTTTTCGCCAGCCGATCCAGCTTGTTATCCGGCTCTCGACGCATCTTGGCGTCCCTGGC
>DASVCG010000181.1:0-3176 GCA_036381755.1 Phycisphaeraceae bacterium
CGCGGATGTGGAACTGGCCGTCGTGCCCGCCCATCACGAAATAGCCCGCGATGCGCGGCCAATAGGGCGTGCTCCGCAGGTGCGTGACCAATCCGCGGATCACCTCCGCTGCGTCCTCCAGCGGCTTGGACTGATAAGGCGACGGCCACCAGATCATGCCCTCGTCCAATTCCTCCTCGAAGCCGCGCAGGAACATGACGTTGCCCGCTGCGCCACGGCCGCGCTGGTCGAGCCACTTCGTGTCCGGGTTGTGCTGCACATAATCGCGCGGCCAGTTCACATGCAGCGCCAGGATCAGCCGGCTGGTGGGCATTTGTCGAAGCGCCAGCTCGATGCGGCGTACCGCTTCGCGAAAGTCATACTCGGATGACTCAGCGCTGGGCCACATCGGCCCCATCGCCGGCTCGCCGAAGCGATCCTCGCCCAGCACGCCCGCGTGATCGTCGATGGGGATGCGCACGACTTGCAGCGCGACACCCGCGTCGTCGAAGCCGCCGAAATCCGCGTTCCCCGGCCGAAACGCATAGTGCAGCACCGTCCCCGCGGGCTCGCCGTCGCGAAGCATCACACCGCGCTTGCCGTCGTTTTCAACCGCAAAATGCGCCGGCTTCTCGCCCGCCAGCTTCTCCAGGACTGCCTGCGTCGAATAGCGCGGCTGAGGCGGAATCGGGTCGATGGACACGCCCTTCCACGGCGTCGCGGGAAACGCGATGTCGTCCAGCCAAACAGTCGTGGGGTTGCCATACAGAATCACGTGCAGGTACAGCCGACGCGCCTGATCGGAAGGCTTGAGCTCCAGCACCCGCTTGTTCCAGACGTGCGGCGGCTGGTTGCGCAGGTGCGTCTGACTCTGCTGCTCAAACCCCGACCGCGCAGCATCACCCATCTCCAGCTCGCCATCTTCGCCTTCCACACGCAACAACAGGGCCGAGCTGATCGGCGCATCTTCGCTGTGGAACCACAACCGGCAGGTGACTACCTCCTTGCCCGGCGGGATCACAATCGGCTCACTGCTTCGCAGGTCGATGTAGCCCACGCCGTTGGTCTTGACCAGCTTAAGCGAACGCCGCCCGGACCTGCTGCGCGTCGCGTCGAGCTCCCAATGCCCCGCAGCCCCGTCGTGAAGCTCAACCTGCCAGCCCGACAATTCGTCATCGCCCGATTCGAAGCTCCCGTCAGGGATGGCCGAGGCTGCGTGCTTCCCGATCGGCGGCGAGGCGAACTCCACCAGGGATCGCAACTCCTCCGAGATCGTCTGCGAGCCGCGCAGCGCGGTGGCCACGGTCACACGGACACGGGGGTTCGCATCGAGCAGCAGCTCACGCAAGGCGTCGTTGGCCGGATTGCCTATCGCGCTCAGCGCCGCCGCCGCTGTGCCCCGCACTCGGGCTTCCGAGTCCGATCGCACCGCCTTGGCCAGCGCCGCTACAGCCGGCGCAGCCCGGTCCGCGTAACGCAGCAGCACCTCCGCCGCATACTGCCGAACCATCGCGTCGCTATGGCTCAGGCATGCGGTCACCCGATCGATAGGCGGGGTGGCGTCGGAGGGCGCAGCCAGAAGCCAGTACTTGAGCGCTTCCAAAAGGTCCGTGGCCCGGTCACTCAACAACTGCCCATGCATCCCGGCAAGCTCCGTCATCGCCAGCAGACGGCAGCTCCCGTCGCTCTCACTCCACGCGCGAGGGGGCGCGACGATCATGAGCGCCGCCGCCATCAACACACACCGGAGCCACCGACGCCGCGCACCAGCCCTCGCGCAGGAGTTCCTCATGAGTCGATCTCTCCGAGTCAGCGTCAGATCATCGCGCCACGGCGACGCCGGGCCAGCACAACCAGGCCGACCCCCAACATCGACAGCGACGCCGGCTCAGGCACCGCAACGAGCACGTTGTCGATGATGTGCCAGTTCGTGTTCGACGACGACCCGGTGTCAGGCCGGAACGCGTGGAACTCGGCGCCGCTAGGCAGTGAGGCGGTGCCCCGCGATTGGCCGTTGATGAACACTTCAACGGTGTCCGCATCGAGGTCCAGCCGCAGCCCCACCTTGAAGATTTCGCCCAGCGGGTACGTGCCGGTCAATGCGACCGTCGAGTGGACCGTGTTGACGGGGTTGTACTGGACGAACGACAGGGACTGATCGGACGGCTCCAGGACCAGCGATCCGATGTTCTGCGTGCCCTGCATCAGCAGGAGGCGCGTCCAGTCCGCGTTGTGGTCCTCACTGGACGACGCCAGCATGTCCAAGGAGATATCGACCCGGCCGGTGTCGATCACATCATCATCGTGCAGACGGAATTCGACCCAGCCGGAAGTCGCTGTGGAGATGTCCTGCATCCGCAGCGCCTTGCCGGGCACGACCGTGCCGCTGCCGGGATCGGCGTCGTTGTTGACCAGGTACATGAACGCGCCGGAGACATGGCGGACCCCAGTGGGCAGCGTCGCCGTCTGCCCGCTGACCGCTGGCGCTATCGGCGTGATCCCGCTACTGGCCGCAAGATCGTCCCAGGTGACGTTAAAGAGCACGGCTGCGCCGTTCGCGCTCGCCGCGACCATCAAAACCGGCATCAGAACACCCGCAACGATCATTCGCCGAATCATGGTTCCTCCTTACTTGGGCAGAGCACCCATCAATGAGACGATGAGAAATCATCAAATGACGATTAGACAAGATACAACTTAATATCAGATGAACCGATCGTCAATACGAGTAAACACTCGTTAACCCAAAATATTCGCAGTTTAATGAGCTATACAACTATTTGTATCTTATTTTAAATTTAAAAATACAAATTACGGCTACAGCCCCGGCGGCTCGGCATCGATCAGCGAGCGGATCACCTCGCAACCCGCCTCCAGGGGATTGGGCAAGGGCTCCAGGTAGTCCCACGGCTTGAGGGTCGCAAACAGCCGGCGTTGGGCCTCGGTCAGCCGCTTGGGCCGCTCCGACTCAGGCAGGTAGGTCGCCAGGCGGTAGGCAATGTAGAACCAGTCCAACTCGTCGCGATGATTCAGCACGAAACGGGCGATGTCTCGCCAGGCCCGCCAGGTCGGCGTCGGTAAATAGTTGCGGATCATCCACGCCAGTTGCGCCAGCACGCCATTGGGCATCACCGCAGCCATCCGCTCGGGGCTGTTCAGCTCGTCGCTGAACAGGTACCCCAGGGCACGCAATCGGA
>DASVCG010000182.1:0-3297 GCA_036381755.1 Phycisphaeraceae bacterium
CAGCGTCAGGTGCTCGCCCGCCGAGCCGTCTTCGTCTGCGGGGGATTGGAAAATCACGAAGTCAAAGCTCCGCGATGCTTCGATGTTGCGCGGGCCATGCGCCGGCGCCTGGCGGAAGTAGGCTTCGCTCAGAGGCATCACCTGCACCCAGTCGACGGAGTCCGGACGCTTAGGCGCTGTGCCGTCCCAGAAGGATCGGCCCAACTCCCAACTGTTCCGCCAGATCATGCGCAGCGGCGCCATCGTCGGGTCGCGCTGATAGATCGGCCAAAGGTATTCGGGCTTGTCGAACAGATACGCGGAGAGGCACAGCATCACGAACGGCGTTTCGCCCGGCGACAGGCTGCTGCCGCTGCCCATCAGCATCAACCCCTTGTCAGCGATCCGGCCGAGCACCTGCGGCGAAAGGTAGCGGCGCACGTTCTCGGCCAGGGCGAAGGTCGTGGCCTCGGTCATGGTGATCAGGGCGATGCTCAGGTCGGCCTCCTGGGGCGCAAACGATCGCATCTGCGGCCGCCAATAGGCGCGGGCGTCCTCCATCCATTGCTTGGCTTCCGGCAGGCCGTAGTAGTCGCGGAAGTAGCGGCCCCCGAAGTAGAGGCTGTTGGCGTACCGGGCGCGGTGATTCTCCCGCAGCAGGTCCTGGTCCTTGACCTGCACGAAGGCGTCATGATTGTAATTGGGAGAGCGCGCATCCTGACCATACGGAGCCGCTTCCTTGCGCAACGTGTCGAGCAGCCGCTGGGTGATCCACAGCCGCTCCGCGTCATCGAAAACGGGTGACTCCTCCAGCAGATCCCAGACGATGATGGTGCGGTAGAAGTCGTCGCTACAAAGCACGTAATGATCCGGCCGATTGAGCCACCCGATCAGTTGCCGCTTGTAAGCATCGGCGAACCGCTCCTGGCCGGTGTAGACATAGAGCATGCCCGCCTCGGCGATCGCCTGCTGCACCTCCATCGGATGGATCGTGGGCCAGACGCGGTCAGGGTTGATCACCTGCTCACCGCGGGCCAGCACAGCCTCCCGGCCCTGGCCCAGCGAGACCTCGTGCAGCCGGGGCAGAACCAAGCCGTGGTCGCGGATCACCTGAACCAACCGGTCCGCCGCCTGGGCCACGCCCGCTTCGTCGCTGCCGCCGACGATGATGACGTTCCACCCCTGGCCGCCTGGGTTGTGCACGGTCTGCAACAGCCAGCCGCCCGTACCAGGCTGCGCCCCGTCCACGACGGCGTACCATTGAAAATAGAGGCGCTCCAGCAGCCTGTTGCAGCCGAAGTGCCCCAAAGCGATGAGGTGGCCGTAGCGGCCGGGCGTTTGAACCGCTTCATCGTCGCGAATAACAGGCAGCGCGATGCCAGCGGTCTGCTTGATCTGCTGGGCGAGCCGCTGGGCCAGATCGGTCAATGACGGGCCGGCCACAATCGCGGCCCGAGGCGCGCCGGGCTGACCAAGCGCTGTCTCCAAGTGCAGCGGCTTGAGCTGCGCAAGCTGGCTGCTGGGCGATTGAGGAATCTGCGCCTGCGCCGCGATCGTCATCATCCCCACGAGCACGCACGCAGCGACTTTGCCAATCCCATGGTGTGCCTCATACGCCGCGTGCTCCGTTGCCCCTGATCGCATCACGAGCCCTTCCTGTTCCATGCGAGGCAAGATCACCCCCGCCGCGGCGAAAATGAAACCATCCGCCGCTCTTGTTCAGGATCATTTCTCCGAAATTTTCCCTCAAATGCCGCGTCAGGTCAGCCGGCGCACCGGCGCGGGGGCACTATGTCGGCGTTGAGGCGCCCCTGGGTTAATCGCTGCGTCCGCGTCGACGAAGCAGCAGCGCAGCCATCGTCGTTATCATCGCCATCGCTGCCGGCTCGGGCACCGTGTACTCCACCATCAAAAGCGGGGCGAGGTCCGGGGCCGCCTCGACGGTCGACGTGGCGAACACGTAAGGCACATCGCCGTCAAAACCCTCAGCCAACTGCATCGCCAACCCGTTGTTTTCGAGCGATCCATCCACCCACCGCTGAACCAGCGACGTGACATCCAGGTTCACGGGCGTGTTGGGCAGAGGTTGCCCCAAAAGCCCAGCGGGCAGGCCGAGGGTCGCCGCCACGATGCTGTCAAGCCAGTTGCCCGTGCCCGCCATGGTGCCGGACGCCGGCCCGCCGACGCCGGTGTTCGTCCAGGCATTGACACCGTCGTACGTGAGCCAGGTTGCGCCGGCTTGCGTCCACGGATTGCCCGGCACAATCGCCCGAACCTCCACCTGACTCTGGCTCGGCTGAGAGTAAACCGTTCCGTCGCGAATCCCCAGCGACGCCGACTGCACAACGCTGCCTGCGGGGATCGATGAAAGGTCCCAGTACAGCAAGATGCGGCCCTGGCGGCCTTCGTCAGCGAAATCCCCCTGCGCCTCAACCTTGGGATCGCCATTGCGATTGCCGAAATCACCCCCGTTGAAAAAGCCGACCCACGTGTCCTGATCCGGCGTGCTCATGAAGACATCCGCCCGAGCCAGCCCCCCTGCTGTCAACGTCGCCCCGACGATCACGGGAGCCGCCAAGATGGAGGATTTCATCATTCTTCTCCTTTTCGCAAGGGATGAAATGTGCGCGAAAGACCAGATCCGAACGGATATCCCCAAGCCCGCGAGCGTTCGCCGTCACCTGACATTCACGGCGATGCTGAACCACGCACGCCCCGCCGCCCGCCCAACACCGCCCTGCCGGAAGACGGATGGCGAAGGGGGAGCGACGCATCATTAGGAAATCGAATTCCTAACACTCGAATATATCGCGGGCTTGGACTGTGTCAATCCCCTAACCACTGGATTTCCTTAAATAATCGGGCATATTGAGGCCGGTTCAGGGAATCATTCGATGCCGAAGTCCCCGCCCGGAGTCTTTACTATGAAATCGATTTCCTTTACCTTAACCATGGTCTTAAATATGGCGGAGAGGGCCCGTGCCCCCATCGAGAGTTGGGAACCCGTCCATGGCCGCCACGCTAGCCCAAGCGGCGTTGATGATCCGTCGGATCGGCTGCTATCTGGGTCGCGTGCCAGCGCGGTGCTATTTCAGCTATGGGCAGGCCAACGACAGCGATTTTTTCTTCGTCCGTCTCCAGGCGCAAGAGGGCTGGGCAGGTTGGGGGGAAACGAAGCTGCCCGCGACGCCCGCGGTCTTTGATCAGCTTGCCGGCCTGCTTGGATACCCAGCGATGGAGGTCGAACGGAAGCTGGACGTTTTCGCCGCTGAAGATTTCATACGTGCCCTCGAAGCGGCGGCGATGGCGTCACTGAAC
>DASVCG010000183.1:0-4153 GCA_036381755.1 Phycisphaeraceae bacterium
GCGGGCGTGTCGATCCTGCTGGGGGTGCTGGGTTGAAGGGTCGGGCTGACTTTTTTGTCTTTTTTGTTTGTGCTGCGCTTAAGGCGTGGTCCGGCTGTGACGATTAAGCAGGTCGGACGCCCGGTGGAATGAGCGTTCGGAGAGCCGGCGCGGCTTTGCGTTCCGATAAAAACTTTTCCGCGTCCGAGTGCTGGTGTTGAAGGCCGTCTACCGAAACAGGTCTAGCGACACGAGCTGGAATTCAGGCCCGCGTGGGCCTGGTGGGATCAGGGACGCACAGCCGCTGGGGTGACCCGCCGCCCCGCTGCTCCGGCGCTTCAGGGATGAAGGAAAGGAGCTCTACATGGACTAGTGGTCAGGGCATCGACCGACCGCCTCGCCCACGGTCATTGAGCTTGAATTGTGTGATGGGTGGTTATCAGACGTAACGCATCGGATCGGAGATCTGTCGGACCATCAGGTAGGAGCCTGACGCCCTTAGGGCGCAACCCCGTACCGCGTGTTCACGGAGGACCTCTACCATGAGTCGCATCAACACGAACGTCGGATCGCTTTTGGCCCAGCGCGTGCTGAGCCAGCAGAACCTGAGCCTGAACAAGTCGCTGGAGCGGCTGAGCACCGGTCTGCGGATCAACCGCGGCGCCGATGACCCAGCCGGGCTGATCGCCAGCGAGAGCCTGCGCTCGGAGAAGGCCTCGATCACCGCGGCCATCGCCAACGCTGAGCGCGCCGATCAGGTCATCAACATCGCTGAGGGCGGCCTGCAGGAGATCAACACCCTGCTGCTGGAGCTGCAGGGCCTCATCGGCCAGTCCGCCAACGACGCTGGCCTCTCCCGCGAGGAGAAGGAGGCTAACCAGCTTCAGATCGATTCGATCCTCCAGACGATCGATCGCATCGCCTCCTCCACCAGCTTCCAGGGCACCAAGCTGCTCAACGGCACGTTCGACTTCACCATCAGCGGCCAGACCAGCCAGGTGCTCGACTTCCAGATCAACGGCGCCAAGCTCGCCCACGGCGAGAACCGCGACGTGCAGGTGCTGGTCACCCAGTCCGCGCAGCACGCGGGCCTGTTCCTGTCGGTGGGTGGTACGTCGCTGGACCTGTCCGCCGCCGACAACCGGCTCACCCTCGAGGTTGCCGGCGCCAAGGGCTCGCGCCAGTTCAGCTTCGCCTCCGGCACGGCCACCTCGGACATCGCCTCCCAGATCAACACCTTCAAGAGCATCACGGGCGTCTCGGCGGTGGTCTCGGGCAACGGCCTGGTGCTCAAGAGCACCGACTTCGGCTCGGACCAGTTCGTGTCGGTGGACATCATCGACACCGGCGGGCAGGACGGCATCATCTCGTTCCTGTCGGCCGCCGACGAGAACACGGCCCAGACCACGGGCACGGCGTTCAGCGCGGTGACCAACGCCATCCGCGACGACGGCCAGGACATCGGCGCGATCATCAACGGCATCACCGCCACGGCCAAGGGCAAGATCGCCCGTGTCAACAGCGACTTCCTGGACGTCGAGATCAACCTGAGCGTCTCGGGCGCCCAAACGCTGGGCGCGTTCAACGCCTTCACGATCACCGGCGGGGGCGCCAAGTTCAACCTCGGGCCCAGCGTCGACGTCATCAACCAGGTGAGCATCGGCATCGGCAACGTGGCGGTGCGCAACCTGGGCAGCCTGAACAACGGCTACCTGGCAGACCTGGCCTCCAGCCGGGCGGCCAATGTGGTCGACGGCGACCTGCAAAAGGCGCAGCTCATCGTCGATGACGCCATCGACCAGATCGCGCAGCTCCGCGGCCGGCTGGGCGCGTTCCAGAAGAACACGATCGGGGCCACGATCCGGTCGCTGGGCGTGGCGTTGGAGAACACCAGCGCTGCGGAAAGTGCCATCCGCGACACCGATTTCGCCAACGAAACGGCCCAGCTCACGCGGTCGCAGATCCTGGTCAACGCGGCGACCAACGCCCTGGCCATCGCCAACTCGCAGCCACAGTCGGTGCTGGCTCTGCTGGGCTGATCCCGGGTTCTCAAAGGGAGCTCCGCGAAACGCGGGCCTCCGATCACTGATGCGGAGCGGCGGTCGAAAGGCCGCCGCTTCTTTTTTGAACGATCAATAAAACTCCGCCCCCGAAACGCCAGGGCGATTTTTAATAGGCAATCGGCGACCAACGATTGGGAAGAGGTGCTGCGTCGCGTCGCCTCGGCGAAAACCGCCCGCTGGCGCACGGGGACGGATGCCCATCAGATGGGTGTTTTTCAGCCCCGGTGGGCGGATCAGCCGATGGGTAATCTGAAACTCTTTGCCTTTTATCGAGCTATGGAGCTTTTCCCATGGACGCTGCTCCTTCGGCACGGATGACCGAACCGACCTATTACTATCGGGGCATCCCCGAGATCGACGGCGGCGACGGCGTGTGGGACGTGGACTGCCGCTGGCCCGAGGTGGAGGCCCATGCCGACCTGCGGCCTGACGATCATGTGCTTGACGTCGGTTGCGCTGAGGGGTTGATCACCATTGAGATCGCTCAGCGGGTCAAGCACGTCCACGGCGTGGAGCTGCGGAGTCAGCGCGTCGAGGCGGCGCGCAAGATCGCCGCGGAGCGGGGCGTATCCAACGTCACCTTCGAGCAGGGCTCGATCGATCAGCTCCTGCTGGCCCCGCAGTCGTATGATGTGGTCCTGTTCCTGGGCGTGTTGCAGCATCTGCCTGCCCAGGCGCAATTCCCCAGCCTGGCCAAGGTCCTGGGCGCTGCCCGTCGGCAGGTGCTCATGCGCATGCCCATCTTCGACAACCGGTTCCCGACGCGCCTGACGGGCGTGGCGTTCACCTGCCAGCAGTTCGGCTATCGCTTGACGGTGCTGCCTCAGCGCGAGCGCTGGATGGGCAACATGCTGATCGCGGATCGGGTGGAGCAGCGATGAGCGGGCGGGGCGGCGTTGATCGCTGCGCGTCGGCGCGGCGTTAAGCCTCGTAGCCCAGGGAGCGCAGCAGGTCGCCCGCGTGCTGCATGAAGATGCGCGTGCAGGTTTCGTCGAAGTGGTTTTTCCAGTCGCCGGCGACACCCTTGCGGTAGAAGGCGTCGGGCTGTTCCTGTCCGCGTTGCCGGCCGCCGCTGAGCAGGCGGAACTGACCGGCCTGCTCGCAGACGTCGATCGCGGCGTCGGAGTCGTCCACCTCCAGGAACCGCAGCAGGCTGCGCAAGGCTTGGCGCGGCTGGGTGTGCAGGTCCTCGTACTTGATTTCGTGGTAGCGGTCGGGCCAGCGGCCCTGGGCCCGGCGCGCCGCCTGGATGTAGGGAACCCATTTCTGCCCGGCCATCAGCGGGATGTAGTGCGCCAGGGTGGGGAACTGCTGCTGGAACGCTGGGCCCTTCTCGCGCAGGTTGTGGAACCAGCCGGAGACGCACACGTCCCTGCCGTCGCGGATCAGGTGGATCAGCTTAGCGCGGGGGAAGTCCTCCAGCAGCGACACGGCGCTGATGGCGTTTTCGGGGGTCTTGTCGCCCACCGCCCGGACCTGGTCGTCGCCGACCCAGCGGGCCATAATCAGCCCCACCGCGTTGCGGTAGAGGAAGCGCACGTCCTGCGGGGTCAGGTCGCCGGGGCGCTGATGCCGGTTGCGCGTGTGCTGGCACTTGTGCAGGCCGTTGTAGCGCTGGGCCGCGGCATCTAGCAGCGGGCGGAGAAAGGTGGGGAAAAACGCCTCGCCGTGGCAGCAGATTTGCGGATGGCCGTCGAGCAGGTGCTGAAGCCAGGTAGAGCCGGACTTGGAGCAACTGGCGATGAAGAATAGCTGCAGGCTGAGGGTGCGGTTGACCGCTTCCTGGGTCTGGCGGAAGGCGGCGTCGGCGTCGGCGGGGGCGTCGAGGCTGGTCATCGGCGGGAGCGTGGCAAGTGGTGTCGTCGTCATCGAGGGCATCCCGCGGGGGCGATAGGACCGCCTGGCGGCTGAGTTTGGATGAATGGATCGCGCCCTAGCCCCTGGAGGACATCGACTCCACCGGCCCGCGGGCTTGAAAATCGGCGGGCGGTCCGCGCATCGGCTTTGAAGCGGTCGGCGTCTTTGGCCCGATATCTCTCTTTATGGCCGATCACGTCCCCCAGCCACGCGTCTCGATCCTGATCCCCAATTACAACAACGGGCGGGCCTCC
>DASVCG010000184.1:0-2260 GCA_036381755.1 Phycisphaeraceae bacterium
ATCCCAGTTCGCTTCAAGCTTCCTATCGCTACGGCAAGGCGTTCGGCGCGGGCACCGATGAGATCCTGCTCTTCACCGACCCGGCCGTTCACTCCGTCACGACCGAACTCGGCCGGCTGAACGTGGAAACATATGATGTGATCTGCCCGCATCTGACCAACTTCCTGCCCGCTAGCGAGGAAGAGCAGACCTACCTTCGTGACCGCGTGTCCTACGGCCAGCAGCTCTGGTTCTACAACTGCCAAGGCCCGACTCGCCAGTTCGATCCATCCCACTACCGTTACCAGCCCTGGTACTGCTTCGTCCACGGCGCAACCGGATCCGCCTTCTGGTCCTTCAGCGACGCGGGCGCAGCCACAAGCTGGAACGAGTACACCGCCATCGGCTACACCTCCTACACGCCGCTTTACATCGGCGAAGAAACAGTCGACCGCTCGAAGCACTGGGAAGCAGCAATTGAGGGCGTGCAGGATTATGAATACCTCCGCCTTCTCGCCGGCCTCGTCACGCGGCTGGAGCAGACCGAGAAAGGCTCCGCCCGGCATCGGCGGGCCGCCAATCTGCTGGCCAACACTCCCACCATGGTGCTCAAACGCCTGAAGGAGCATCAGGAGACGTCGGGCGACACTCGCATGCACCGTAGTGAATCCGCGTTCGCCGAGCAGGCGCGCCGCCAGATCCTGCGTCTGCTCGCCGAAGAGTACCCCTCGACGCTGGCCCCCTGAGCCGGGCGATGACATCCGCGGCTTCCATTTGATCTTGCCCAACGCCGGCTCGATCGGACTGAGGTCCGGCAAGCACGACGGCAGCATCACAAATCACACCTCGCCGCCTCGATCGCCTGCCGCACCGCCAGCCGCTTATGCGTCGCCAAGCCGTCCACTCGACAAGCTGCTGAGTGGGCCGATGATGAGCCCGTGGCCCGCCCACCGGGAGCCCCTGCCCAAAAGCGAAGTTGCCCGCGGGTAGGCCTGCCCGTATATTCGCGCAGCCGATCGGGAACGCTGGCAAGCACGAGACGACAAGGCGGGGCATGAGCCACGGAGCCGACAGGATCGCCACAGGCCGGTTACGCGCCGGCAGCTCTCGAATCACGCGGGCGATAACGTGCCTGGCGGCCGTCCTGGCGGTGGAGCTGACCTGGCTCGCAGCACAGGTGACCGCGTCCGAGCAGACCGCGCCCTCAGCCGCTTCCGCCCTCTCGCCCGCCTCCCCTTTTGATTCACCCCTGGCCGACCCGATCGTCCGCGCCCCAGCCCTCCTCAAGGGCGACCGCGCTACCGTCTGGTCGCAGGACGATCAGACGCAATACCTGCTTCTGGATAAGGACGCCCTCTTCAAGCTCGGCGCCTACGGGTTCCAGGCGGACCGCGCGGTGGTGCGCATCCAAACCCAGCAAAAGACCGGTCAGCACATCTACCACCTGGCGATTTACCTGGACCAGGCCCGCCAGCTTTACGGCTCGGGCCCGGTGTCCGCCCAGGGCCCTCGGCTGCTGGTGACAGCCTCATCCGCGGGCGAGCCGGTCTCGCTGGAAACAAATTTGCTGACGCGGGTTCAGCAGCCCCCCGCTGACCCCTTTATCGAAGCAGCCCTCCAGCGCTTTGCGCGACACGACCAGACCTTGATGCAGGCGACGCTGCCTGCGCCGACTACCCCCTTGTGGGGCCCGGAAGCGGAGCAGGCCCGCCAGGCCCGCCGAGAGCAGATCCGTCAGCAGCAGCGCCAATTGCTGGAAGCGAGGCTGCCCGCGTCCGAACTCAAGCCCGCGCCAGCAACCATCCAAGCTCAAGCGCCTGCTGATGCGTCCGCCGCAGCGGCTCGACCGCCTGCGCCCCCTGCCCCTGCGGAGCCCCCCGCGCCAGCCACCGCCCGGACCGCCACTGCCGAAGCGCCCCGATCAGCCGATCGAGAGCGCGAGCGCCCCGCTGCCCCGCCTCAAGGCATCCTCCCCACGCGCGGCACGGTCAGCTTCCACGCCGACCGCATCGTCTTTGAGCAGGGTCAGGACGAGGACGTGCTGATGCTCGTCGGCGGGGTGCGGCTGATCTACCAGGAAGAGGCTGAGCAAGCGCAGGCCCCGCCACGGGTCATCACCCTCCAGGCCGAGCGGGCCGTGGTGTTCACCGACCCCCGCACCGGGCAAGCCGTCTCCGGCGCGGACCTGCCCGCCCAGACGGTGCGCGGCGTCTACCTGGAGGACAACGTCATCGCCAGCGACGGCCAATACACCATCCGCGCCCCACGCGTCTACTACGAC
>DASVCG010000185.1:0-4961 GCA_036381755.1 Phycisphaeraceae bacterium
GCCGATGCTCACGTCGATGGTCTTGATCTCCTCCAGCGCCAACGGGTTGAGGTAGCGAAGCTGCTCGTCGCTGGCGTAGGCGAAGAACAGGTCCTGGAGGCTGTCGGGCGCGCAGCGGAACTGCACGTGAGCGCCGGCACGGATGACGTGCTCGTAGATGGCTTCCATGAGGGGGATGGCCACGGGATCGCCCGAGATGCGCACCAGTTGGCCGGGCTTGACGCCGGTGGAGTACGCCACCAGCACGCGGGCGAGCTTGTCCAGACGAGGGTCGCGCAAGGTCGATGCTCCTTGATGAATCGGGGCTGCCATCGCCGGCAGACGCTCGCTGCCAGCGGGTCTTCATGGTAAGGCATCGGGGGCGGGAAGGCGACGGGTGAACCTCGCCGCGGGGCGAGTGGTCAATCGCTCGGCAGGGGGGCGGGCGGGTGGAGCAACTGCTCCAGTTGCGACTGGCTCATCCAGGGCAGCTCCTCCAGGTTGCGGCGAAGCGCTTTGGGCATGGGCTTGCCCTGGCGCTCGTGCCGCGGCCGGCTCTTCCATCGGCGGTGCATCCAGAGGTATTGCTCGGGACGCCTGCGGATCATCATCTCCATGGCGCGGCTGTAGCGCGCGGTGATGTAGAAAAGCGGGTCGTGGCGATGCTGCCAATCCTCCGGGTGGATGATGTCCTCCACGCCCAGCTCGAACTGGTAGCCCGGCGCCACACGGTGGGCGTAGCCGCAGATGATCGCGGCGTTGTGGCTCATGGCCAGCAGGCCGATGGACTTGTAGGTGCTGGCGAGCCGGCCGAAGAAGGGGACGAACAAACCCTTGTCGCCGGCGTTCTGATCGGCGATGAACCCCAGCGCGCCGCCTGCCTGGAGGACGTGGATCATGCGGTCCGTGGCGTCCCACTTGGTGATGATGCGCATGCCCCGGCGCTGACGGATGCCCAGCAGCCAGCGGTTGATGAGCGGGTTGTCCAGCGGGCGGGCGATGGCGTCCACGTCGTAGCCCAAAAGGGCCAGCAGGTAGCCCAGCACCTCCCAGTTGCCCAGGTGGCCGGTGAGGAGGATGGCCGGATGGCGGGCGTTGAGCAGCTCAATGGCTGGGCCCAGGCCGGCCAGGCGCACGTGCTTGGGCCAGGTGGCCGGCTGAAGGACGCGCGGCGTGTGGACGACCTCGATGACCAGTTGGATCAGGTGAGCGAAGGAATCGCGGGCGATGCGGCGGGCCTGCTGATCGCTCCAATGGGGGAACGCCAGGCGGATGTTGCGGAGGGTGCGGTCGCGGTGGCGGCGGTCCAGGCGGTACAGGAGCCGGCCCAGGGCCGCGGCGGTGCGCTCGGTGGCGTCCACGTCCAGCAGGCTCACGCCCACCGCGGCCAGCCGCGCTGCCACGTACTCCGCCGCTGTCAGGATAGCGCTGGCTGAAGAGGACATCGCGCGTCAGCCGGGCGGCTCAGCGCTGATAGTGGCCCACCAGGGCCAGGAAGCGGTTCTGGTTCAGCACCGGGACGGACAGGCTGCGCGCCTCGCCGATGATCTGCTGGTAGCGCTCGTAGTTCTGCGTCGCCTCGACGTGCTCCTTGATCTGCACCGGGTCGATGGTGCCCGGAGGCAGGGGGTCGGGCAGCACCGGCTCGCGGCCCAGCACGACGAAATCCACGTCGTAGCTGAGGCTCTGGGCCAGCGTGCCGCCCCAGCGGCGGATGAGGCTCTGAACCGCCTCGCGATCAGCGGGGGTGGGGGTGCCGTCGCCGTCGAGGTCGAAGTCGCCGTAGATGAAGAACTTGTACGTGGTGTTGGGGTCGTAGGCGATGTTGATGATCTGGTCGCCCTCGCGGATGACCGCGCCGTGCTGGCGGCGGACGATGCGGGCGATGGAGCTGTTGGGGCCGACGTTGATCACCTCGATGGTGGCCTTGCCGCGCGGCGAGCCGCCCTCGGGATCGGGCTTGACGACGCCGTTGCGGTCGAAGACCTCGAACGTCATGCCCAGGACGATGCGGTTCTGCTGGCCCAGGTCGATGTAGACCTGCTGCTGGTTGTCGAGGATGGAGGCGATGCGGCCGTCGGGGGAGATCTGGTCCGGGGGCTCGACGCCGCCCGCCGCTGCTTCATACTGGGCGATGCGGGTGCGGAGGTTGGCGTTCTCCTGCTCCACCTGGCTGACGCGCGACTGGGCCTCCTCCAGTTGCTGGGCGGCCTGTCGGCGGGCCTGCTCCATCTGGCTGCGGAGCTGCTGCTCCATCTGCTGAACCTGCTTCTGGTAGGCCTCGAACTGGCCGGTGACCTGGGCTAGCTGCTGCTTGAGCTGCTCAGCGGCCTGGTCGAAGTTGCCACCCAGGGCGGCCAACTGGGCCTGGGCCTGCTGGGCCTGCTGGCGGGCCTGCTCCATATCGGTGCGGGCCTGCTCCAGTTGCTGCTGAGCGGTCTGAAGCTCGGAACGGAGACGCTGGACTTCCTGCAGCAGCGGGCCGCTGATCTGGGCGTTTCGGGCCTGCTCCTGAAGCGCCTCAGCGGAGAGCTGCGGGTCGCCCACGAGGTTCTTGAGCAGTTCGTTCTCCGCCAGCAGGGCGCCGACCACGGTGGCGCCGCGTCCCTGGCCCAGGGCGGTGACGGTGGGGTTGCTTTCCTCGCTGGGGGAGATGACCTGACGCAAGCGGTTCTGGGCCGCCTGGCTGTCTTCGCGGGCGCCGCTGAGCTGGACGTAGAAGATGATGGCCAGCAGCAGGCAGATGAACCATGCGATGCCGAAGACCACCAACACCCCGCCTGCCACGGATGAGCCGCTGCGCGCTCGTGCCATGAGATGGACTCCTGTTAAAACAGGGCTGACTTCTTCGGCGGCCGTGCGGAGGCCAAGGCCGGGGCCTCGGCTGGAAGTGGGCCGCATGAAAACGGTCTAAGTGTCGTTCGAGATCGGGGTTTCGTCAAGCGCCGCTGTCGACGGGGCCGGCTGACGGGCCCGGTTGGGCCGCCCCAAGGGGGCGGATCGGGGGCTCGATGTGGGGGCGGGCCGGCGGCGGGGGACGCCCCGTCGATGACGGGGGAGGGCGGGCGCAGCCGGGGTTTTAAGCCTTGTCGGCGTATTGCTGGAGCAGTTGGGGCAGCCGGGCGACAAAGGCGCTGCGGGGCAGGACCAGGTCCGCCCCGCGCCGGCGGGCCTCGCCGAGCACCTCCTTGGCCACGTGCGAGCCGTAGGCGATCACCGGGATATCGGGGTTGTGGCGTTTGGCTTGCTCCAGCAGCTCCAGGGCCAGCGGCCCCAGGTCCAGGTCCACCATGAGGGCGGTGACCGGCTCGTTGGGCCGGCCGTCGTCCACCTGCTCCAGCCGATGGCGCAGAGCCTGGGCGTCGCGGGCTGGGCGGGTCAGGACGCCCAGCGCCTCAGCGGTGGCGCGGATCTTGGTCGCGAAGATAAGGTCCGGGCAGCTATAGACGATCATGCCGGCATGATAGCCATAGCCGCCTTGGCCTGCGGCCCCACGTGCTTTGCCCGGAGGGGCGCGATACCATCAGGGATTCAGCCCTGGGCTGAGTGGTGGGATTGACCAAGGAGCAAGCGATTCATGATCGAGCAGACCTCCGCGATCCTGACCGAGCTGGGGTTTCGTTACGACCCTTCCGATCTTTATCACCAGATCATCACCGACGTGCTCAACGTGGCGCAGATGCTGGACCTGCCGCACCACCTGCGGCTGATCCTGGCGCAGCCCAAGAATGAGCTGATCGTGCACTTCCCGGTGATGATGGACGACGGGAACTACCGGCTGTTCAAGGGCTACCGCGTTCAGCACAACAACATCCTGGGGCCGTACAAGGGCGGCATGCGCTACCATGCGGAGGTGAGCCTGGATCACATCAAGGCGCTGTCGGTGCTGATGACGATCAAGGCGGCGCTGGTGCGGCTGCCGTTCGGCGGGGCGAAGGGGGGCGTGCAGGTGGACCCGCTCAAGCTTTCGCGCAATGAGCTGATGCGGCTGACCCGCCGGTTCACCAGCGCCCTGGGCGAGAACATCGGGCCCGACCACGACATCCCCGCTCCGGACGTGGGCACCAACGCGCAGGTGATGGCGTGGATGGCGGACACGTTCATCAACTTCACCTCGCCGACGCGGCGCTGGACCGGTCAGGCGGTGGTCACCGGCAAGCCGCTGGAGTTCGGCGGCTCCTACGGGCGCGAGAAGGCCACGGGCCAGGGGCTGGTTTTCGTCCTGGAGGAGCTTTTGCCCGAGCTGGGGCTGAAGATGGACGGGCTGACCTACAGCCTGGTGGGCTTCGGGAACGTGGGCTCCTGGGCGGGCAGGCTGCTGGGCGACCGCGGCGCCAGGCTCGTGGCGGTGATGGACCACACCGGCGCCATCCACGCTGACAGCGGCATCGACCCCACCCAGTTGAGCCTGTACGCGGAGAAGCACGGCGGCATCGCGGGCTTCCCCGAGGCTGAGCCCATCAGCGAGACCGAGTTCTACCAGCGGCCCGTGGACTTGTTCATCCCCGCGGCGCTGGAGCAGATGATCGATGAGTCGCGGGCGAGTCTGCTGGAGTGCAAGGTGGTCGCTGAGGCCGCCAACGCCCCCACGCGGCCGGAGGGGGAGCGGCGGCTGATCGAGCGCGGCATCGCGATCCTGCCGGCGGTGCTGTGCAACTGCGGCGGCGTGACGGTCAGCTACTTCGAATGGAAGCAGAACCGCCTGGCTGAAACGTGGGACCTGGAAACCGTCGACGCGGCTTTGCACAAGCACATGTTCGCCGCAGCCCAGCGCACCAAGCGCGCCGCCCGGCGGTTCAACTGCGACCTGCGCCATGGCGCGTACCTGGCGGCGCTGGAGCATCTCGCCCAGGTCTACCAGTTGCGCGGCATCTTCCCCTGATGCGGCGCTTCACCGCAATCGCTATTCGCGTCGGGCAACCCGCTTACGCCCGGTACAGGCCGTGCTCGCGGATGTATTGCTCCACCTGGGGCGGCACGAG
>DASVCG010000186.1:0-3025 GCA_036381755.1 Phycisphaeraceae bacterium
TGCGACGCGGGCCGGCTCGGACGAACTCGCGGTGCGCGAGGTGATCCAACATCACGCGGATCGTGGCGGCCCGCGCGGGCTTTGGAGCGTCTGCGGCGTCAAGTTCACCACCGCGCGGCTCGTCGCCCAAAAAACGCTCACCCGCGCCTGGGCGGAGCATGGCGGGTTGCCCCCGCTGCGTCACGCCGCCGACACCCGGCCCGCTGCGGCCGATGTGCTGAACCTGCACGACCCCGCCGACTTGCTCGCGGGCGACATCGCGCCTCACCGGGACGCCTTGCTGCGGCTTGTCCGCGAGGAGGCCGTGGTGTGCGTGGAAGACCTGATCCACCGCCGCGCCGACTGGGGCGCTCACCCCGCCGACGCGAATGCGCTGGCCCATCGGCTTGGTGAATCGCTGCGGTTGCCCCACAGCCCGCCCCTGGCCCGCGCTCGCCGGGATGAACCCGCTGCCCACCCGCTTCAAGCCGCTGTCACGAACCGATCAACCGCAGGGGGATGAGCATGACCACCAACCGCCAATCCAGGACCGCGATGATCACCGGCGCCACGGGCTTCACCGGCGGCCACCTGGCCCTGGCGCTGCGGGCGCACGGCTACCACGTCCGCGCGCTGGTGCGCGACGCCTCCAAGGCCACGCACCTGACGCGCCACGGCATCGAACTGGTCCAGGGCGACCTCACCCGCGCCGGCGACGTCGCCCGCGCCGCAGAAGGCTGCACGCATATCTACCACATCGCGGCGCTGTACCGCTCAGCCAAGCACCCCGACAGCGTCTACGAGGACGTGAACGTCAACGGCACACGGCACGTGCTCGACGCCGCGGCCCGCCACCGCGTCCAACGCGTCGTCCATTGCAGCACCGTCGGCGTGCATGGCGACATCAAGCAGGTCCCCGCCGACGAAAACGCGCCGTTCAACCCTGGCGACATCTACCAGACCACCAAGCTCAACGCCGAGCTTCTGGCGATGGAGGCGTTCCAAAGCGGCCTGCCCGGCACGGTGTTCCGCCCCGTGGGCATCTACGGCCCGGGCGACCTGCGCTTCCTCAAGCTCTTCAAAACGATCCACACCGGCAAGTTTCGCATGTTCGGCTCAGGCCGGGTGCTCTACCACATGACCTACATCGACGACCTGGTCGACGGCATCCTCCGCTGCGGCGAGTCGCCCCAGGCGCTGGGCCAGGTCTACATCCTGGCCGGCCCGCGCTACACGAGCATCACCGAGCTGGCCCAGCACGTCGCCCAGGCGGTGGGCCGCCCCTTGCCGCGCGGCCGATGGCCCATCGGGCCGCTCAAGCTGGCCGCAGTCGCGTGCGAAGCGGTGTGCAAGCCGCTGGGCATCGAGCCCCCGCTGCACCGCCGTCGGCTGGACTTTTTCATCAAGGACCGCGCCTTTTCCAGCGAAAAAGCGCGTCGCGAGCTGGGCTACCAGCCGCGCGTCGACCTGCCCGAAGGCCTGGCGCGCACCGCGCGATGGTATTTCGACCAGGGCCACCTCGCCGGCCCGTGCACCGGCGCCGCAGCATCTGCTAAGCCCGCGCCGACATCCGCGCCCGCATCCGCATCCGCATCCGCATCGAGCTGATCCATTGAACCCGCATCCATCTTCCACGAACCACACCGCCGCCCCCACAGCGGCTGACGCTCCGCCTGATGCGCCGCCCCGCACGGCGGGCCAGGTGGACACCGAGGTGCGCAAACTGCTTAAGGATGATCAGCAGTCCGCGCTGCGCAAGTACGCGTGGCTCACCGTGGGCAGGCCGGGCTTGTGGGCGCTGGCGCGCTACGAGCTACTGACAAGCCTGCTAGGCTCCTTGCCCGGCGCGATGGGCATCGTGCTGCGGCAGAAGTTCTATCGCAGACTGTTCGGCCGCTGCGGCAGGGGCGTGGTCATCGGGCGCAACGTCACCATCCGCCACCCGCACCGCATCGCGCTGGGCGACGGCGTCATCATCGACGATAACTGCGTCCTCGACGCCAAGGGCGAAGCCGACCGCACCCTCACCATCGGCAGCCACACCATCCTGGGCCGCAACACCATCCTCAGTTGCAAAGGCGGCGTCATCGAGCTGGGCGAGCGCGTGAACATCTCGGTCAACTGCACGCTGATCTCCGAGACCCGCCTGCGCATCGGCGACAAGACGCTCATCGCCGGGCACTGCTATCTGATCGCCGGGGGCAATCACGGCCTGGACCGCACCGATGTGCCCGTGTGCGAGCAGCCGTGCATCCAGAAAGGCGGCATCGACATCGCTCCGCATTGCTGGCTGGGCGCGGGCGTGACGGTGCTCGACGGGGTGACGATCGGCCGCGACAGCGTCGTGGCCGCGGGGGCGGTGGTGCATCGCCCGTTGCCGGCGTTCGTCATCGCCGGGGGCGTGCCGGCCAAGATTCTCCGCCAGCGATTGGGCCAGCAGCCCGCTGCGGACGCTCAACCTCCGACGACGCCGTGAACCTTTATATAGATGCGTGAGATGCATGCCCCCAAGGTCCGTCGGGGCGACAGCCGGGCGTCGCGGGCGGCCTGGGCGGGCAAAAAACTGCTAACGGCATCGTTATTTTCGTTACATCCGTCATAAGGCTATGCCGCAGCCGCGCTTCAGCCTTCAGCCGGCTCAGAAAACAGGCTTTTTCTTGCATTATTCCAAATGTGTGGTTAAAAGGAGAAGACTAGCTTTGATCGCCGGCAGGGTTTTGGCGAATCGGCTTTACCCATTTTGCCGCACGGTTGGAGATTGTTCGACATCGAGAGGTGTCCCGCGAGGGTTGGCGCGGGGTTGGAGAGAGGGTGAGAAATGAGTCGCTTTTGGATTCAAGCGGCTGCGGTGTCCGTCCTGACTGGGGTGGGGGCCTCAGCCTGGGCTGCCACGCTGGACATCGATACGACCCCCAAAGGGGTTCAAGGCATCGATTGGTACTACGGCAACATCGTCTCCAATGATGGGACGATCAGCCTTCCCAACACCAGCCATGGCGGGATGGATTTCTGGCTCAGCACCCCCGACGGCTACGACTTCACCAAC
>DASVCG010000187.1:0-2588 GCA_036381755.1 Phycisphaeraceae bacterium
CCGATCGCCGCTGAGGATCTTGGAGATGGTCGTCCGGTCCACGCCGAGGATGTTGGCCAGCTCCTGCTGCGTGACCCGCTTGCCATGCGTTTTGTGATGATTGCGGTCGCTCATGGGGGAGTCGCCATCTCCGTCAGCACCCGGTCCCCCGCTGGGGAACAAGCGAGGTTAATGCGTTTTGCCGCTTTAAGTCAATTATTTTCATGGTTCGGGCGATCCGCTTTCGCCTTCGTCGCGGCCGGCGCTTCGCTGCATGGACTTTCCTTCTGGTCGCCTGGCCTTTCCGCAGGCGCGATAGTGATTCGAATCGGCCCGGCTCCCTGGACAACCAGGACGGCGTAGCAGCCGTTCCGGTTCACGTGGGGGCGCGGATCGATTGCAAACGGACGGCCTCCGCAATCAACGCTCATGCGGTGCCCGCGGTATAGCACGCTCGCGCCGAACCGCGTTTGAGTGATCTCGGCGTCCACTTGACCATCGGTGAGCAGCAAGGGCACCGTGATTCCTGCTCCGGCATGAAGCGGCCCCGCCTCCCAGCGGTACGACAACCCGTCAGCGGACAGGGAATACACCTCCACCAGCTCGCACATCCCATGCAGATCCCCCTGATATTTAAGCCGAAAACGGATCCCGCCCGGCTGTATCTCCACATGCTCAAGATCGCAGGAGGCGACGGACGGCGACAGGCTCGCCAGGCGGACCGGCTGGCCAGCCTCATCCTCCCAGGTCGGGCCGATGGCGACGGCGGTCGGCGCAGCGGAGCAGCACAGCGAATAGCTGGCCTGGGTGGTGATACCGTCGGACAGCGCAAGCAGAGGCGTCGCGTCGCGCTGGTGCAGCCGGCCCAAGCCGGTCGCGTTCTTGTTCAAGTCGGCGCGCGTGTCGATCTGAAGGCTGTAGCCGTGTGACGCAGCGAACACCTGATGGAAGCTGGGCAGCGCGAAAGCATAGGAGGCGACCTCCGCAGGCGTGGCCAACTCGGGAATCCGATCGTCGCACAATTCGGAGGTCAAGGCGCAGAGGCTGGCCAGCAGCAGGCTGTACACGCTGTATTCGCCGCCCGAATCGATGCCATGGCGTTGCCTGGGGTCAAAGCCCTGCTTCATCTGCCGCGGCGGCTGCAACCGCAGGAAGGAGACGATGGCGCCGACCGCCCGCCTGGCGGCGCGCTTGAAGATCCCGGCCTGCTTGGGCCAGCCGGCGTTCCAGGCGCGCGCCGCGTGCATCTCAGCCACCGCTGCGAAGTGGATCTCCACGAAGTGGTAAGCGTTGGTGCGTCCGCCGAACGGCATCACCCCCGCGCTGGACTGGTAAAACAAGCTCGTGATCGCGCCGCGGTCACAGGCCTGGCGGAGCCAGTCCATGTGCTCGCCGGTGTAGCCGCAAAACAGCAGATAATCGAGCTGCTGCCGGGCCACCAGCTCGTAGGTCATGGCCTGGTCGTAGTCGACGTAGAGGCCGTACGAATCGAACCGCTTGCGCTGCGACGCCAGGATCCGCTCGATCAAAGTGAACCGGCTGGGCAAGCCGCAGAGGCGCTTCAGATACTCGGCCAGCGCGACGAACACGACGACGTTGTGGTTCATGCCCCGCTTCACGGTGTTGCAGTGGCGCTGCGGGTCATGCCCCGCCCAGCGGTCCCGCCAGCGGCGGAGGGTGTCGGGGGGAACAACACCCGCCAGGGCCCGGTGCGCAAAGAGCATTTCCTTCAGCGCGAACTCGGGCTTGTAGGATGGATCGTCGAGGCGGGCCAGGCAGTATTCGTACGCCCGCAGGCACGCCGGGGCGCAATCACGGCAGCGGCCCGCGCGGATCAGGTTGCCCAGGGCGCCCACGAACCGGCTGGTTGCTGAGTACTCCTCCGATCCGGTGAACGGGTCGATGATCGCACCCTCGCGGTTCTGCCACGGCATCGCCATGCGGACAAGGCCCTCGGCGATGTCGAGATAGGTAGCCTTCGTCACGCCCGTAGGCGGCAACGGGCCAAACGCCTCGACGTTTTCCACAAAGGCGTCCCAGCGCTCGCGCAGGGGGAATGGATCGGTCTGGTGCGTCAACACGAGGGCTCCCCAATCGCAACGCCGGAGATAACGATCCTGCGCCCGACCCGCTCAAGCAACCGCCTGTTGATGCCGGCGGTGATCCCGCAGCGGATTGTCCGATCTGACGCTGCTTCAAGAGCGCAGCACAAGGTCCGGGCGGCGTCCTGATCACATGCCTCGGCGAAAAGCGAGACATAGCGAGCCGGCTCGAGCCCCGCCGCTTCGCATCCACGCACCACAGCCGCTGCGGCGTCACGAGCTTCGCGGGCCAGATCGATCGAATCACTCGAAAACGGGCATTGCTGTGCCGTCAAGTAGAAATGCCGCAAGCCGTCGATGCTTGCGATGACGCCGTATTCGGTGTCGCGGCCGCGGCGCGCATCCACGGCCAGGAACTGCACCTCGCTGACCAATCCGCCCAGGTCCTCCTCATCCAGTGTGGTCAAGTGATGGCAACTAACCAGGTGCGCCGCATCGACGCGCCTGGCCAGCGCAGCCATCAAATTTGCGCCCGCCGCTGGTGTAGTAGAGAACGTGCGGACGCAA
>DASVCG010000188.1:0-10872 GCA_036381755.1 Phycisphaeraceae bacterium
CATGGCTGAGTCCCCCTCCAAGCCGGCGGTGGTGGGCGCCGCGGTGGTGCAGGCGGTGCTGCTGGTGGACCTTTACGAGCGGCCCGAGGTGGGCCACCGCATCGCGGCCTCAAGCCTGCCCGGGCACCTGATTCAATTGGTGATCAACGGGCGGACGACGCATGAGGTCAGCGGCAGGCGGTACCAGATGGGGCCGGGCAGCCTGATCTGGTATCACGAGGATGAGACGGTCCGCGGCGTGGTGCACGAGGCGCCCTGGCGGTACTACACGCTCAACTTCATCGCGCCGGCCTTGAGCCCCCCGCCGTTTGAGGCACGCGTCCGCCGGGTGGGTCAGCGGGTGTTCCGCCGATTTGAGGCGTTGCTGAGGGCCTGGCGGGATGAAGCGGCGCCGCGGGCGGTACGCGAGATGCGGGTGCAGTCGGCCCTGCTGGCGCTATTAGCGGACCTGGCTGCGCCGGTAGGCGAGCCGTATAGCATGGCCCCCTCGGCCCGGCTGTGGTGGGAGCTGGAGACGCGCTTGCGTCAGGACCTGTCCCGCCGAATCGACCTGGCGTGGATGGCCGCGGTGACGGGCAAGAGCCAGGCGACGATCGCCCGCTCGTGCCGCGCCGCGGTGGGCCTGCCGCCGCTGAAGCGCGTCAAGCAGATCCGCATGAGCCTGGCGCGCGGCCTGGTGGAGCGATCCGACCTGCGGATCAAGGAGATCGCTGACCGCGTCGGCTACCGCCGGGTGCAGGAGTTCAGCCGCGATTACCGCAAGCACTTCGGCCATCCGCCCACCGCTCAGCGCGCCCCGCATGCCTGATGCGCGAGTCGGGGCGTGTGCCCCCAACGGGCGGTGGCCGATAACGCGGATAGCAACAATCGCCAAGTCGCCGAATCAAAAATCCCTAACCCCTATTCTTCCTTATTCCCTTCTCTTCACCTGACTTGGCGGAATTCCCCCTCTTGCCTCAATTCCCCCTTGCGCTCAGCCGATAAGCCGATGGATAGGGCCTGCCTACTCCAATGCCGTGCTAGGCCGGCTGCGACTCCAGGCTGTCTTGAAGATCCCGGGCGGTGGAAAGAGGGTATGGACGAGGCTTCCCCTCCAGATTTGCTCCTAGTCGAGAGCGATCTTCACGCGGCCAATCTCATCGGCGAGATGCTGCGGGACTATTTTGGTAACCAGAGCCTGCACCATTGCCAATCGATCCAGGAGACGCTGGCTTACGATCTGAACCGCGTGGACCTGGCGCTGGTGGCCCTGGAGCTGCCCGACGGCACGGGGCTGGAGCTGCTCAACGCCCTGCTGGACCGCCGACCGGACCTGCCGCTGGTCATGCTCACGGGGATGAACACGCTCCACGACGCCATCGCGGCCATCCGCCTGGGCGCTGCGGATTACATCATCAAGGCCGGCACGTATCTGTTCACCGTCCCGTTGGTGGTGGAGAAGAACCTGGCGCTGAGCTGGACGCAGCGGGAGAACCGCAGACTCCAGGACCAGTTGCGGCGGATGCTGGAGGAGGTGCGGGTCAAGAATCAGCAGTTGGAGGAGATGGTCAGCCAACTGGAGGCGATGGCGGCGACCGATCCGCTCACCGGCCTGGCCAACCGCCGGGCGTTCAACGACGCGATCGACCGCTGCTTCGCCGCATCGCAGCGCTACGGCCACGACGTGGCCTGCCTGATGATCGACCTGGACGGCTTCAAGCAGCTCAACGACTCGTTCGGCCACCAGATGGGCGATCGGCTGCTCCAACTGGCTGGGCGGGTGCTCCAGGCCAACTGCAGGCGGAGCGATTTCGCGGCACGCTACGGCGGGGATGAGTTCATCGTCCTGCTGCCCCAGACCGACGAGGCCACCGCCCGCCAGGTCGCCAAGCGCATCCGTGCCGAGTTCTCGCAGGCGGCGCAGGCGGAACTGGACCGCCAGGGCTACGACCGCCGACTCACCATGAGCATGGGGCTGGCCACCCTCAGCCGAACGCGCGCCGCCACGCCCGAGCAGTTCATCGCCTGTGCCGATGTGGCCCTCTACCGCGCCAAGACGGTGGGCAAGACGTGCCTGGTCATTTATGTGGATCAGCCTCCCCCGCGCCACCGCAGCTACACGGCTTCGTGGCTGATGCCCGGCCAACCCCTGCCGCGCGTAGGTGGCGGATGAGGTAATCCACCCCCGCCAGCATACTCACCATGGCGGTGACCACGCCCAATCCCCGCGTCAGACCCCAGGCGGGCTTCACCAAAAGCATCAGAAAAAACGCCAGGAGCAGCGCGGTGGTGGCCTTGCCCAATGGGCTGGGGCGAACCGCCTGGCGATTCCGGGAGGGTGCAAGCAACGCTGCCAGCACGCTGCCCGCCGCTGAGCCAACCTCGCGCCCCAGCAGCAAGGCGATCTGCCACAATTCCAGCAACCCCTGCCCCCAGCACCAGCCCAGCACGCTCAAAGCCAGTGCTTTGTCCGCGACGACGTCGAGCACAGCGCCAAAATAGGTGGTGGTGTGCGTCCTGCGGGCGAGGTGGCCGTCCAGCGCATCGCTCAGCGCCGACCAGCCCACTAGTGCTACGCGCCCCCAGGACGACGCGAAGGGAAACGCTATCGCAGCCAGCACACGGCTGGCGGACAGGAGCGTGATCACCAGCAAGGTCCAGGAAAAAGGGCCAGGCACCACGCTGCGCCTCCGTGAGAAGGATTGAGGCGTGCTGAAGGAATCGGGGCATGGACAGCAGAAGCGGAACTGACAAGACGATCGGATACCGCCCTCAAGCCACTCCGTTCCGGGAGTTTCTCTTCTTTTTGATTAGCCCCTTCATCTGACTTTGCCCCCTCACCCTACTTGTTCCGGGGGCTCCCCCCGAGGGGGAGAGGGTTTTTTAATGTGCCCCCACCTTGTGATGCAGCCTCGACCTCGATTGGTGACTCTGATTTTTCTGACTCCTGCCCCCTGCCGTCTGCCCCCTGCCGTCTGCCCCGTCACACCGCGGGCAGTGTGGAGGGCAGCTCGGACGAGTGCATCACCTTGGCCCCGGCCTCGCGCATCGCCTGGATCGCTTCTTCCTCGTCGGTCGGCTTGAGGTTCACCGCCCGGCAGGCGTCGCGCACCACGTAGACGTTGAACCCCAGCCTGCGTGCGTCGAGCGCCGTCGCCTTGACGCAGTAATCGGTCGCCAAGCCGGCCACGTACACGTTCGCGATATCGCGCTCGCGGAGGAACCGGGCCAGGTTCGTGGCCTTGCGCCTGCCGTTGTCGAAAAAGGCTGAGTAGGAGTCGATGTGCCGATCCGTCCCTTTGCGCACGACGTGGTCGATCTTGTGCGTCTCCAGGTCGGGCACGAACGCGGCGCCGGGCGTCTCCTGCACGCAGTGATCGGGCCAGAGCACCTGGGTGAGGCCGTCCAGCTCGATCACCTCGCCGACCTTGCGCCCCGGGTGCTGCGAGGCGAACGAGAGATGATCGGGCGGGTGCCAGTCCTGCGTGGCCACCACCAGGTCGAAGCGGTCCATCAGGCTATTGATCAGCGGCACCACGTCGTTGCCCTGCGGTACAGCCAGCGCGCCAGCGGGCTTGCGATCCGTCGCGGGCGTAAAGTCGTTCTGCATGTCCACCACGATCAGGGCGTTGGCGCTCATGAACGAGCCTCCCGACATCAGCGGCCTATCTCTTTAGCATAAGCACGCAACAGACAAAAGAGATATGGAATTTGTGATTTGATGATCACACCTCCGCCATGCCGCGGGCCTGGAGGATGAGCTGCATCTTCAGATCGTGGAGCGATTTTTCCAGCCCAGCGGGATAACGGTGGGGGTTGAGGAAGCGCTTGATGGTCGGATGCAGGGCCTCGAGCTGGCGGTGGGTGCGGCGCTGGGCCTGCTGAAGGCTGGGCGGGTTGTAGACGCGCCGCCCAGCACGGAAGATCGGAACGAGCAGTTCCTGATGGCGGGCGCCAGAGGGGATGGGCCTGCGGCGGGTCGGATCAGCAGGGTCGACGATGACCGGCTGATCGGGCACGCCGATCAGCTCATCGTAGATCATGTCCGCCAGGAAGTGGTCGTCGCGGAAGTAGCGGCGGAGGCGCAGCAATCCGGGCGTGTTGATTTTGACCGCCTGCTCGGAAAGCTTGATGGTGTGCCGCCAGTGGCCGTCGCGGCGCTTGATCGCTGAGAGCTTGTACACCCCGCCCAGCGCGGGCTGATCGTAGGCGGTGGCCAGCTTGGTGCCCACGCCCCACATGTCGATCTTGGCGCCCTGGCGCTTGAGGCTTTCGATGACATGCTCGTCCAGATCGCCGCTGGCGAGGATCCTGGCGTCGGTGAGGCCGGCCTCGTCGAGGATGCGTCGGGCCTCGATGCTCAGGTAGGCCAGGTCGCCCGAGTCCAGGCGGATGCCCGCCAGGCGGTGGCCGCGCTGCTTCATCCGCTGACCGACCCGGGCCGCCCTGCGGACGCCGGCGAGCGTGTCGTAGGTGTCCACCAGCAGGATGCTGTTGTGGGGCATGACCTGGGCGTATTTTTCGAAGGATTCGAGCTCGTCGGGGAAGCTCATCACCCAGCTATGGGCGTGCGTGCCGCGGACGGGGATGCCAAAGAGCCGGCCCGCCAGGACGTTGCTGGTGGCGGCGCATCCGCCGACGTAGGCAGCGCGTGCCGCGGCCAGCCCGCCGTCGATCCCCTGCGCCCGGCGGAGGCCGAACTCGATCACCGGGTCGCCCTGCGCCGCCTGGCACACCCGCGCCGCCTTGGTCGCCACCAGCGTTTGAAAATTGATCAGATTCAGCAGCGGCGTCTCGAGCAACTGGCACTGGAGCAGCGGGCCCCGGACGCGGATCAGCGGCTCGTGGGCGAACACCGCGGTACCCTCCTCGATCGCGTCCACGTCGCAACTGAACCGCAGGCGCCCCAGGTAGTCCAGGAACGCCTCCTCCAAGAGCGGCGAGCCGTTGGTCCCCGTGAGGCTGCGCAGGTACTCCAGCGATTCGGTATCGAAGCGGAACGATTCGAGGAACTCGACGGCCAGACCCAGCCCGCAGGCGATGGCGTAGCCGCTGCCGAAGGGCGGCTCGCGGAATTCCAGGTGGAACACCGCCTGCTCATCGGCACGGCCGAGCTTCCAGTAGCCGTACGCCATCGTGAGCTGATACAGGTCGGTCAGCAGCGCCAGCGAAGTACGGTAGATGTGTTCGAGCGCGCCCATGGCACCCCATTGTAGAGCATGGAGCACCCGTCGCCGCTCCGCAACCAGGCCAGGCTGAGGCGGGGGATGGCTGAGGCGGGGGCTTACTTAAGCGTCGGGCGGCTTAGCCCGCAGCGGTGAGGGAGCCGGCTTCCTCGACCGGGGGGCACAAGCACATAAGGTTCCGGTCGCCATAGGGGTTGTCCACCCGGCTCACGGGCGGCCAGTACTTGTCCATCAGCAGCGACGCGACGGGGTAGGCGGCGCGCTGGCGCGGGTATTGGTGCGGCCAGTCGTCCGCAGCCACGACGTGGGCCGGGTGCGGCGCGTGCTTGAGCGGGTTGTCCTGCCGATCCAGCCGGCCTTCCTCGATGTCGCGGATCTCCTGGCGGATCGCGATCAGCGCGTCGCACAGCCGGTCCAGCTCCTCCTTGGGCTCGGACTCGGTCGGCTCGATCATCAGCGTGCCGGGCACGGGCCAGCTCATCGTCGGGGCGTGGAAGCCGTAGTCGATCAGCCGCTTGGCGATGTCCTCCACCGTCACGCCCGCGGACTTCTCAAACGCCCGGCAATCGAGGATGAACTCGTGCGCCACGCGCCCGTGCGGGCCGCGGTAGAGCACCGGGTAGTGCCCCTGGAGCCGATGGGCCATGTAGTTGGCGTTGAGGATGGCCATCTGCGTCGCACGCGTGAGGCCCGGGCCCCCCATCATGGCGATGTACATCCAGGAGATGGGCAGGATCAACGGCGAACCATAAGGCGCCGCGGCGATGGCGAACGCGCCCGGCGAAGCGGGCTGATCCGGCTGACCCGCGGCGCGGGACGCTGCCTCGGCTGACTGGGATTCAAAATCGGGCGTCGGCTCGCCGGGCAGGAACGGCGCCAGGTGGGCCGCAGCGGCGATGGGGCCTGCGCCGGGCCCGCCCCCGCCGTGGGGGATGCAGAACGTCTTGTGCAGGTTCAGGTGCACCACATCCGCGCCGATGAGGCCCGGCTGGGTCAGGCCGACCTGGGCGTTCATGTTGGCGCCGTCCATGTACACCTGCCCGCCATGCTCATGCACGATGCGGCAGATTTGTCGGACCGCCGGCTCGAACACGCCGTGCGTCGAGGGATACGTGATCATCAACGCCGCCAGGCGCGGGGCGTGCTCCGCGGCTTTGCGCTCCAGGTCCTGCACGTCGACGTTGCCGTGCTCATCGCAGGCCACCGGCACGACGCGCAGGCCCGCGACGACCGCGGAGGCCGGGTTCGTCCCGTGGGCTGAGGTGGGGATCAGGCACACGTCGCGCTCGCCCTGGCCGCGGGACAGGTGGTATCGGCGGATCGCCAGCAGGCCCGCGTACTCGCCCTGCGAGCCGGCGTTGGGCTGAAGCGACACCGCGGGCAGCCCCGTGATCGCGGCGAGCCAGCGCTTCAGGTCGCCCAGCAACTGGGCGTAACCCCGCGCCTGGTCCCGCGGCGCGTAGGGGTGCAGGTGCGCGAGCTTCGGCCAGCTCACGGGCATCATCTCCGCTGCGGCGTTGAGCTTCATTGTGCACGAGCCCAGCGGGATCATCGCCTGCGCCAGCGAGATGTCCTTGCGCTGAAGCTGCGTGATGTAGCGCATCATCTGCGCCTCGCTGCGGCAGCGGTGGAACACCGGGTGCGCCAGAAAAGGGTTAACACGGCGAAGCGACGCGGGCAGCGCTTCATCGGACTCATCCAAAGCATCCGCCTGCGACGAAGCCGCGGCTGTCGCCTGTTGGCGCTGCTGCTGGCGGAAGACCTCCAGCACCTCGTCGATCAGCTCATCCGTGGTCGTCTCATCGCAACTGATGCCGACGGTGTGCCCGTTGATGTAGCGCAGGTTGATGCGTTTATCGCGCGCCGCGGCGAGGAGGGCGCGGGCGTCGCGCACCTGGACGGTGATGGTGTCGAAGAACGCGCGCGTGGGCACCGCGTAGCCTTGCTGCTGCAGGCCGCGGGCCAATTCCAATGCGTGGCGGTGAACCTGCTGGGCGATGCGCGTCAGCCCTTCGGGCCCGTGCCAGACGGCGTACATGCCCGCCATGACCGCCAGCAGCACCTGCGCGGTGCAGATGTTGCTGGTGGCGCGTTCGCGCTTGATGTGCTGCTCGCGCGTCTGCACCGCCAGGCGGTAGGCCAGGCGCCCCTGGGCGTCCTTGGAGACGCCGACCAGCCTGCCGGGCATGCGGCGGACGTAGGATTCGCGCGTGGCGAGGAACGCGGCGTGCGGCCCGCCATAGCCCATCGGCACACCGAAACGCTGGGCGCTGCCCACGACGATGTCGGCGCCGAACTGGCCCGGCGGCTTGAGCAGCGTCAGGGCCAAAAGGTCCGTCGCCACCACCGCCAGCGCCCCGGCTTGATGCGCGCGGTCGATGAGCGAAGCGTAGTCCTCCACCCGGCCGTCGGTGGCGGGGTATTGCAGCAGGATGCCCGACAGGTCGCCGCGGGTCAGGTCCACGTCCTTGGCCGGGCCGATGCGCAGCTCGATGCCCATCGACCAGGCCCGTGTCCGCAGCACCGCCAGCGTCTGCGGGTGGCAGTCGTCAGCGGCATAGAAGGCGGGCTTCTTCCCCCGCGCGATGCCGTGGCACATCGCCATCGCCTCCGCCGCAGCGGTGGCCTCGTCCAGCAGCGAGGCGTTGGCCACGTCCATCGCGGTCAGGTCGCTCACCATCGTCTGGAAGTTGAGCAGCGCCTCAAGCCGCCCTTGCGAGATCTCGCTTTGATAAGGCGTGTAGGGCGTGTACCAGAGGGGGTTCTCCAAAATGTTGCGCTGGATGACCGGCGGGGTGTGGGTGCCGTAATACCCCATCCCGATCATCGAGCGGAACACCTGGTTCTGGTCCGCCATCGCCCGCAGACGCTCCAGCGCCTCCTGCTCGCTCAACGGCTCATCCAGCACCAGCGGGCCGGGCACGCGGATGTCCGCGGGCAGGGCTGAATCAACCAATTCCTCCAGCGACGCGCAGCCTAATAGGGCCAGCATCTGCTGCACTTCCTCCTGACGCGGGCCCACGTGACGCGCGACGAAGGCCGCCGCGCCCGCAGGGGCTGAAGCAGCGGAAGAGGGGGTGGATTCTCGGGCGGTGACAGTGGCGACCAGCGGGTCGGGCATGATGGCCAATGCTTTCAAAAACACGGGGTGAAACGAGGCGGACCGTCGGCAACACAGCAGGGCCGGCAGTGTATGACGCCCTCGCAGGCTGGACAACCGCCTGCCCGCCTGCGCCCGCCTCGGGAACTCTCATTATAGGTCCGCCCCGCGCCCCCGGCCCGCCCCGGCTGTGGCAATACCGCCTGCCAAAAGGGCTCGCAGGCGATAAGCTTTAATCATGCCCGCCAACAACGCCCAACTGGTCCTGATCTTCCAGGCGATGGCTGACATCACCGAGCTGCTGGGCGGCAACCCCTTCCGCGTCACCGCTTTCCAGCGGGCCGCTCGCGTCCTGGGCGAGCTGACGCGCGACGTGGCGGAAATCCCGCCCGAGGAGCTGACCCAGATCGAGGGCATCGGCGAGGGCACCGCCCAGCGCATCGCCCAGTTCCTCAAGACCGGCCACATCAAGGAGTACGACGAACTCATCAAGCGGGTGCCCCAGGGGGTGGTGAAGCTGCTGGAGATCCCCGGCCTGGGGCCCAAGACCGTGGCCACGCTGTGGCATCAGGGCGGCGTCACCGACGTGGCCACCCTGATGCAGAAGCTCCAGACCGGCGAGCTGGAGTCGCTGCCCCGATTGGGCAAGAAAAAGCTGGAGAACATCCGCAAGAGTCTGGAGTTCACCCAGACCGCCAGCCAGCGCATCCGCCTGGGCGAAGCGCTGCCCCTGGCCCGGTGGTTCGTCGACCGCCTCCGCCGAATCAAGGGGGTGAAGGAGGCCGACTACGCCGGCAGCGTCCGCCGGGGACGCGAGACCATCGGCGACCTGGACCTGCTCGCCGCTGCCTCGCCCCAGGACGCCCCCGCCATCAGCGCCGCCTTCACCCAGCTCGACGGCGTGGCGGAGGTGCTGGCCCAGGGCCCGACCAAGACCTCCATCCGCACCGACCAGGGCGTGCAGGTGGATTTGCGCATCGTCGAGCCGTCCTCCTACGGCGCAGCGTTGCTTTACTTCACCGGCTCCAAGGAGCACAACATCCGCCTGCGCGAGCGTGCCATCGACCGCGGCTACAAGCTCAGCGAGTACGGCCTGTTCTCGCACAAGACGGATAAGCTCGTCGCCGGCCGCACGGAGGAGGAGGTCTACCGCGCGCTGGACCTGCCCTGGATTCCACCGGAGCTGCGCGAGGACCGCGGCGAGATCGCCCTGGCCCAGAAGGGCAAGCTGCCGCGCTTGATCGAATTGGGCGACATCCAGGCTGAATTGCACGCCCACACCACCGCCAGCGACGGCGTCTGGACCATCCGCGAGCTGGTTGCCGCTGCGGTCGACCGCGGCTTCCACACTGTCGCGGTCACCGACCACTCCAAGAGCCAGACGCAGGCCCGCGGCCTCACCGCTGATCGACTCAAACAGCACATCCAGGATGTCCGCGAAGCGGCCCGCGAGTTCAAAGGAAAGATCCACGTGCTGGTGGGCAGCGAGGTGGACATCCTGGCGGACGGCAAGCTGGATTACCCCGACAGCCTGCTGAAGGAGCTGGACATCGTCGTCGCCTCGCCGCACTCAGCCCTGTCGCAGGAGCCGGCCAAGGCCACCAAGCGGCTCATCCGGGCGATCGAGAACCGCTACGTGACGATCCTGGGCCACCCCACGGGCCGGATCGTCGGTCGGCGGGAGGGCCTCCTGCCCGACATGGACCAGGTGATCAACGCCGCGGCGCAGCGAGGCATCGCGCTGGAGATCAACGCGAACTATCACCGCCTCGACCTGCGCGACACGCACGCCCGCGCCGCGATCAAGGCGGGCGTCAAGCTGGCCATCAACACCGACGCCCACGGCCCGGCAGACCTGGATCAACTGACCTACGGCGTGCTCACCGCCCGACGCGCCGGCGCCGCCAAAAAGAACGTCATCAACTGCCTCTCCCAGGCCGAGCTGATGAAGTGGATCGCCTCCACCCGGCCTTAATCCCTACCGCCTGCACGAGCCGGCTCACCACGCCAACTGCTTGACGGGGGCGGCCAGGTGCGCGGGCGGGTTGAAGTTCATCTCGCGCACGTCGTATCCCTCGTGCTCCACGACGCACAGCCGCTTGGGCTGCTCGCTCAGGTTGATGATCGGCCCCACGGGCAGGTCGTCCACGTCCAGGTCCTTGGGGTCGGGGATGATCTGCACCACCGGCCGGCACGGCTCGGTCGGATTGTGATCGATGCACACCGCGTAGCGCCCGTCGCTGAGCTTCACGATCGAGCCGGGCGGGTAAGGCGGCACGACGGTGAGCAGCGCCTGGAGCACCTGCGGATCAAACTGCTCGCACAACGGCTCGCCCGTCATCGCGCCCAGCACCCACACCGTCGGCTGATCGGGCAGGCCCGCGGGGTTGCGGAAGCGGTCGAACTGATCCGCCACCGCCACGATCCGCGCAAAGACGTGGATGCTGTGCTCCGCCAGCACGGGGAAATCCTCGCCGGTGTAGCCCGAGCCGTCGTACCGCTGATGATGGTTGAGCACCACCGTCGCGGCGGAGGGGTCCACCCGCCCGCGCACCATCCGGTAGCCGATGGCGGTGTGCTCGCGCCAGGCCGGGTCGGTCTCGTCGC
>DASVCG010000189.1:0-10048 GCA_036381755.1 Phycisphaeraceae bacterium
CCGCATCGCCGCTGGTCGTCTGCCCCTTCCCCCCGGCCGACCGGCCCTCCTCCAGCAGGCGGTTCAGGTCGTTCAGGTGGCGGTTGAAGCCCAATTCGCGGAACAGGTGGCGCAACGCCGCGGCGTCGATCCCGCCCACGCGGGCGTCCTCCATGTCGAAGTCGATGTCCACCTGGCGGTCCAGCGCCACCAGCTTGCGGGCGGTGGGCAGAAAGGCCGCGGCTTTTTCGAGGTTTTCGCGTCGCTTGCCCTTGACCTTGTCGAGGTTGGCCAGGATGCCCTCGATCGAGCCGAACTCCTGCAGGAGCTTGGCCGCGGTCTTGGGCCCGATGCCCTCGACGCCGGGCACGTTGTCCACGCTGTCGCCGGTCAGCGTCAGCACGTCCACCACCTGCCGGGGCGTGATGCCCTTGTGCTCCAGCAGCCAGTCCTGGTCGATGAGCGTGTCGGTGTGGATGTCGAACATCGCCACGCGCGGGCCCAAAAGCTGCTCCAGGTCCTTGTCCTTGGAGACGATGCGGATCTGCACGTCGGCGTAGCGCGGGTCCTCGAGGATGCGCTGGGTGACGGTGGCGATCAGGTCGTCCGCCTCAGCGCCGGACTTGGCCAGGATGGGGATGCCCAGCAGCCGGGTGATCTCCAGCATCCGCGCCATCTGCGGGGCGAAATCCTCCGGCGGGGCCTGGCGGTTGGCCTTGTAGGCCTCGTAAAGCTCATCACGAAAGGTCTTGCCGGGCGAGTCGATCACCATCACCACGTAATGCGGGCGGAACTGCTGAAAGAGCTTGAGCAGCATGCCCGTGAAGGCGAAGGTGGCGTGGGTGGGCTCGCCGGTGACGGGGCTGGTCATCCCGCCGCGGATCGCGTAGTAGGCGCGGAAGATCTGCGCGTGACCGTCGATGAGGTAAAGGGTCTTGTGGGCCGGCGGGGCTGCGGGTTGAGCCATACGCCGATTATAGGAGGATCACGCCAAGGCCAGCGGGTCGGGGGCAGGCGGCCAACGCCGAAGATCAAGGCGCAGCGGCGGCGGGCTGCTCAGCATCCTCCTGGACGTTCTCCTGGCCGTTCTCCTCGGCGTCCTCCTGCGCGTCCCCCTGGACGCTCTCTTGAGCATCCTCTTGGGCGCTCTCCTCGCCGCTTCCCTGGCCGTTCTTCTTCGCTACAGCCGGCTCCTGGCCTCGCGGCTGGGGACGCCTGCCGATCAGCAGGTCGAAAACGTCCGCGGATTCATCAGCGTCAGCGGCCCAGGAGGCGTGCCGACCCCAGGCGTAAAGCGGCACGGGCGTGGCGGTGTGCCCCCTGGTCGACCAGGAAACTTCCGGGAATTGCCTCGCCCCGCGGTCCTCCAATATCTCCAGCCCGCCGGTCTCATGGTCCGCGGTCACCAGGATCAGCACATCATCGCGATCCTTGGCCCAGTCCAGGGCCACCTGGACCGCCCGGCTCAGCTCGATCGTCTCCAGCACAGCCCGCTCGATCTG
The DNA here is from genome assembly GCA_036381755.1 of Phycisphaeraceae bacterium. Lineage (GTDB taxonomy): Bacteria > Planctomycetota > Phycisphaerae > Phycisphaerales > Phycisphaeraceae > DASVCG01. The sequence continues at coordinate 1,482 of DASVCG010000189.1, forward strand.
GTTGTCGTGGCTGGCCCAGTCGATCAGCCCGCCCTCGACCATCAGGAAAAACCCATCCGGGTCGCGCTCCAGGAACGCCAGCGCCGCCCGCGTCAGCTCCGACAGGTGCGGCAGCTTATCAAAGCCGTCATCCGAACCGCTGACCGCGTCATACTCATAAGGCAACCGCCCGCCCCCAAAGAGGCCCCAAAGACGCCTCGCCTGCTGGGCCTGCTGCGAGAAAAGCTCCTCGCGGGTGGTGACCACGGTGTAGCCGGCATCGGCAGCGTCCTCCAGCTCCATCCCCATGCCCCCGCTGCCCAGCAGCAGGTCGGGACGCGTGACGGTCAGGTAGTCCTGGGCGATGGCCTGGGCCTCCTTGCGGTGCTCGACGTGGGCGGCGAAGGCCGCGGGCGTGGCGTGCAGGATCGGCACGGACGTGACCAGCCCCGTCGCCTTGCCCTGCTGGGCCAGGATCTCCAGCGCGGTGGTCAGCGGCTGACCGTCGCCGGGCATCGCACGGCTGAGCACCCCGTTGTTGACCCGATGACCCGTGGCAAGCGCCGTCGCCGCTGCGGCCGAGTCGGTCACCTCGCTGTCCGCCGACGCGGTCGCCAGCGAGGTCTGCACCGGCAAGCGCTCAAAGACAAGCGGCTCGCCCGCGTAGAGCCTGGCCGCTTCGACCTGATGCGGGCCCATGCCGTCGCCGATGAACAGGATCACGCAACGGGCCGGCTTCGCGTCCTCCTCGGCCTGGGCGTGCAAAACGGGCGTCCCCACGCCGATGCCAAGCAGGAAAACCGCCGCTGCCAGGATGCTCATAGCGACAGGGAACCGCCTCGGAGATGGAGCATTGCTCATGGCTGATTTCCGATTGATAGGAATCCAAGGTCCAAAGTCCACAATCCCCACGGGTGATCGGCAATTTCTTGACTTCTGACTTGCGCCCCCTGCCTTCTACCGATTGGGCTTTCTGGATGTTTCTTCCTGCGGGGCTGCCATTCGACAGCAGGGGCGTTATTCATTAATGTTTGCGATCCGTCAAAACCCAAACACCCCCGCGTTGGTTTTCCACCCGCAACCAAGCAATCAAGAGAGCCTTGGCCATGTTCGAACAGGTGCCTACAGCCCTCCCGGACGCGATCCTGGGGCTGACCGAAGCCTTCCGCAAGGACCCCAACCCCCACAAGATTAACCTGGGGGTGGGCGTATACAAGGACGAACAGGGCAACACGCCCGTGATGGCATGCGTCAAGGAGGCCCAGCGTCGGCTGCTGGAGGCGGAAAAGAACAAGAACTACCTGCCCATCGAAGGCTCGCCGGAGTATGGCCAGCGCGTGCGGGAATTGCTCTTAGGCCCGGACCACGAAGCGATTACAAGCGGCAGAGCGGTCACCGCCCACACCCCCGGCGGCACGGGCGCCCTGCGCGTGGTGGCGGACTACCTCAAGAAGCTCCACCCCGCTACCCGCGTCTGGCTCAGCGAGCCGACCTGGCCCAATCACCCCCAGCTCTTCAGCGCCGCGGGCCTGGATCTGAGGACTTACCCCTATTTCGACGCCCAGACGAGCGCCCTGGCCTTCGACGCCATGCTCGACACGCTTGGCCGGGAGCTGCGCCCCGGCGATGTGGTGCTCCTGCACGCCTGCTGCCACAACCCCACCGGCGTGGACCCCACGCCCCAGCAGTGGGACCAGATCGCCGCCCTGCTTCACGAGAAGCAGGCCCTGTCGCTGGTGGACTTCGCCTACCAGGGCCTGGGCGACGGCCTGGAGCAGGACGCGGTGGGCCTGAAGCGCCTGGCCCAGCCGGACCGGGAGCTGATCGTCTGCTCCAGCTTTTCCAAGAATTTCGGCCTCTACAACGAGCGGGTCGGGGCGTTGACCATCATCGCCCGCCAGGCGTCCCAGGCCCAGGCGGTGCTCAGCCAGGTCAAGACCTGCATCCGCACCAACTATTCCAACCCGCCCGCGCACGGGGGGGCTATCGTCACCACCATCCTGGCTGATGCGGGCCTCCGCGCCCAGTGGGAGGGCGAGGTCCAGCAGATGCGCGACCGCATCCAGGGCATGCGCCGGCTGTTCGTCCAGACCCTCCAGGCCAAGGGCGCCAAGCGCGACTTCTCCTTCATCGAGCGGCAAAAGGGCATGTTCAGCTTCAGCGGCCTGAACAAGGAGCAGGTGGAGCGGCTCCGCAAGGAGGAGGCGATCTACATCGTCGGCTCCGGGCGGATCAACGTCGCGGGCATGACCCCGGCGAACATGGACCGGCTGTGCCAGGCCATCGTAAAGGTGCTTTGAGAGCCGGGCCGCTTGCGTTGAGGACCGGACCGCGCCCCGATCAGCACACCGCGGCTGTCCGGCACGATCCTTTTTCCGCGACTATACTTACCCACTATGGACCCAAACACGGTTGATCAGACCCTTCAGGAGCTTGAGGCGCGGATCCTGACCATCCGCGACTCTCTTTGACTACGATCGTAAACTCGCCCGCCGCCAGGAGTTGGAGCAGCGGATGGGCGCAAGCGATTTCTGGGATAACCCCGAGCAGGCCAACCGCGTCGTCGCGGAGCTTAAGTCGATCAAGGCCCAGACCGAGCCGCTCCGCCAGGTTCTCCAGAAGCTGGAGGACGCCCGGCTGCTGTGGGAGATGGCCCAGGAAGCCGACGACGAGGAGACCCGCAGCGAGGTCGCGGCGCAGCTCGAGCCGCTGAGCGGGCAGATCGACCGCCTGGAGACGATGACGCTCCTGAGCGGCAAGTACGACGACCGCAACTGCTACCTTTCCATCTACGCCCGCGAAGGCGGCACCGAGGCCCAGGACTGGTGCGAGATGCTCATGCGCATGTACCTGCACTACTGCGAGAACATGGGCTGGGATGTCTCGGAGGTGGACAAGACCGTGGGCGAGGAGGCCGGCCTCAAGGACGTGACGCTGTATATCAAAGGCTCGATGGCCTTCGGCTACCTCTCCGCGGAGCGCGGCACGCACCGCCTGGCCCGCGTCTCACCCTTCAACGCCCAGGGCAAGCGGCAGACCAGCTTCGCCCTGGTGGACGTGACGCCTGAGTTCGAGGAGGAGGGCGAAATCGAAATCCCCGAGGACGACCTGGAGGTCACCCCCTTCGTCCGCGCCTCGGGCCCGGGCGGGCAGAACGTGAACAAGGTCGCCACCGCGGTGCGCATCGTCCACAAGCCCACGGGCATCACCGTCGTCTGCTCTGTAGAGCGCAAACAGGAGCAGAACAAAAAGCGGGCGATGTCTATCCTGCGGGGCAAGCTGGAGTTATTGGAAGAGGAGAAGCGTCAGAAGGAGCGCGAGGAGGCCACCGGCGGCAAGCTCGACATGGGCTGGGGGACGCAGATCCGCAGCTACGTCATCTACGACAACCGCGTCAAGGACCACCGCACCGGCTACGAGGTGGGCAACCCGCAGGCGGTGCTGGACGGCGACCTGGAGGGCTTCATCGAGGCTGAGCTCCGCCGGCGAGCCAAGCAGCGCAGCGCCGCGGCCAAGGTCGGCTAAACGTTGCCCGGGCGGCTCCAGCCGCGCCCCCGTTGGGGGCAGGCTATTCTGTCTGCGTCTACTGCCCCCTGCCGCCTGCCCTCTGTCCCCTGCCCTCTGTCTCGCCGTCGGCTTGATCCGCGGCGAAACGGGCCTTTTCGCGTCCGCAACGGGCGGCAAAGCCTGTATACTGGAGCCGCTTGAAGCGGCCGGGCCCATCCCGCCCAGCACGGGCAGCCGCGGCCGACCGACAGCCAGATAGCCAAACACAGCCAACAAAAGAGGATATTGAACGCCATGGTCAGCGCCCAAATGCCGTTGCAGGGCAAGGAACGGATCCCCACGCTGGTGTACCGCAGCGCCGCGGAGGTCAGCGTCGCGGTGGCCCGCCAGATCGCCGACCTCATCCAGCGCCGCGCCCAGGAGGGCAAGCCCTGCGTGCTGGGGCTGGCCACCGGCTCCACGCCCACGGGCGTCTATCACGAGCTGGTCCGCCTGCATCAGCAGGAGGGGCTTTCGTTCAGGAACGTGATCACGTTCAACCTGGACGAATATTTCCCCATGCAGCCGCACGAGCTGCAAAGCTACCGCCGCTTCATGCAGGAATATCTGTTCGATCATGTGGACATTGATCCGCGCAACGTCCACATCCCCGACGGGACGCTTTCGATCGAGGAGGTGCCGCACTACTGCCAGGCGTACGAGAAAGCCATCCGCGACGCAGGCGGGATTGATTTGCAGATCCTGGGCATCGGCCGCACGGGCCACATCGGCTTCAATGAGCCGGGCTCAGGCAAGGACAGCCGTACGCGCCTGATCTGGCTGGACAAGCTGACGCGCATGGACGCGGCCAGCGACTTCTTCGGCATCGAGAACGTGCCCCAGCGGGCCATCACCATGGGCGTAGGCACGATCCTGGACGCCAAGCGGATCGTCCTGATGGCCTTCGGCGAGGGCAAGGCGTCGATCGTGGCTCAGGCGGTGGAGGGGCCGGTGACCCCAGCGGTGGCCGCCAGCTTCCTCCAGGAGCACCCCCACGCGACGGTCTACCTGGACAGCGCCGCAGCGGCGGGGCTCACCCGCATCAAGAGCCCGTGGCTGCTGGGCGACCTGACCTGGGAGCCCCAGCTCATCCGACGGGCGGTCATCTGGCTGGCCCGCCAGGTGGACAAGCCCATCCTCAAGCTCACCGACGAGGACTACAACGAGCACGGCCTGCAGAGCCTCATCGCTGAGCACGGCCCGGCGTACAACATCAATCTCAACGTCTTCCGCGCCATGCAGCGGACCATCACCGGCTGGCCCGGCGGCAAGCCGCGCAACGCCAAGCAGCCCGGCGACCTGGAGCGCCCCGGCGACTCGATCTTCCCCAAGCGCGTCCTGATCTTCTCCCCCCACCCCGACGACGACGTGATCTCCATGGGCGGCACGCTCATCCGCCTGGTCGATCAGGGCCACGAGGTCCACGTGGCGTACCAGACCTCGGGCAACATCGCCGTCTTCGACGCCGACGCCATCCGCTTCGCCGACTTCGCGGTGGAGTTCAACCACATGTTCGGCATCGACCGCGAGCGATCCGCCCGCATCGAGGCCCACATCGAGGAATTCCTCAAGAACAAGAAGCCCGGCCAGGTGGACTCGGAGGAGGTGCAGAAGATCAAGGGCCTGATCCGTCGCGGCGAGGCCCGCGCCGCGGGGCGGTACTGCGGCATCCCGTACGATCGGCTGCACTTCCTGGACATGCCCTTCTACGAGACCGGCCGTGTGCGCAAGAAGCCGCTATCCGGGGAGGACATCCAGATCATCGTGGACCTGCTGCAAAAGATTCAGCCGCACCAGGTGTACGCCGCGGGCGACCTGTCCGACCCGCACGGCACGCACCGGGTGTGCCTGACGGCGATCTTCCGTGCCCTGGACCGCGTCCGCAACGAAAGCTGGTACAAGGACTGCCAGGTGTGGCTCTACCGCGGCGCCTGGCAGGAGTGGGAGCCCGAGCAGATCGAGATGGCGGTGCCCATCTCGCCCCAGGAGCTGCTGCGCAAGCGCTCAGCCATCTTCAAGCACGAGTCGCAGAAGGACAAGGCCCTGTTCCCCGGCATCGACCAGCGCGAGTTCTGGCAGCGGGCGGAGGACCGCAACCGCGCCACCGCCAAGCTCTACGACAAGCTGGGCCTGGCGGAGTATGAAGCCATCGAGGGCTTTGTCCGATGGACGGGCGGCGAGATCGAAGAAGCCGGACAGCTCGTCCACGACCAGGCCATCGCCAGCTTCCAGCGCCTGGCCCCCCAGCACGCGGGCAAGACGGCGTGAGAAATAAAACAGAGGGCAGAGGGCAGGCGGCAGAGGGCAGGAAAAAACGGACCGCAGAGACACTTTGTTTGCGCCTGCCGTCTACCCTCTGCCCCCTCTCATTGGTCAGCTTTTGTTTGAGCTGATAAAGGCGTAGCCCGGCTGGCCTGCGCGGCGCCAGCGGGTCTTCCACACCGAAATCTCGCTTAGCTCGGTGACGTAGAGCGTTCGGCCGTCGGGCCCGCCGAAGTGCACGTTGGTCACCTAGGCGAACGGGAAGCCGATGCGCTCCACCAGCTTGCCCTGCGGGTCGAACACGTCCACCGACGAGCCGCCGAAATGCGCCACCAGCAGGAACCCTTCTTCGTCGAAGTCCATGCCGTCGGGGCCTAGGCCGTTGGGGTCCTCCAGCTTGGCGAAAAGGCGCTTGTTGGCCACCTGCCCGGGGCCCTGGATGTCATAGGCCCACAGCGACTTGGTGTATGTCTCAGCGACGATGAGCGTCGAGCCGTCCGCGGTCACCGCGATGCCGTTGCAGAAGGCGTAGCCGCCATCGAGCCGGCGCATCTGGCCCTGGGCGGTCCAGCAGTAGATCTCGCCCACGGGGTTATCATTGTTGGAGCCGGCGGGGGCGGTGATGTAGAGGTTGCCTTCGGGGTCGAAGGCGCAGTCGTTGCAGCCGCGCATCGGCGCCCCGTCAAACTCCCGCACGACATCCTCCACCTGGCCCTCGGGCGTAACGCGGAGCAGGCCCAGCTTCATGTCCGCCACCCACAGGCGGTTGTCGCGGTCGACCTGGAGCCCCGCGGGGACGCCGCCGGTGTTGGCGTGCTCGCGCTTGGTCTGGGCCGACTCGTCGATCTGCAAAATGCTCCCCCTGCCGGGGCTGACCACGAAGAAGCGGCCCTGGAGGTCGACCACCGGCCCCTCGCTGCCGGGCACATCGTCCACGATCTTGGTGAATGCGTAGTCCATGTGTGCTCCGTTCCTGATCGGCTCGATCCCTTGCCGGCGCCAAGCCCCTGGGGGAGCGTCAAGCCGGCTGCTGACCACCATCGCGGCGCTTGGCGCAGCCTCCCGCTGGGGAAGCGGGCATGAGTGTAACATAACGCACGGATCGCCCGTAGGATGAAGGGATGAGGATCAACCCCGGCCATGCGGTGTGGATCGCCCTGCTCCTTGAGCTGCTCCTTGGGCGTGCTGCGCTGGTCTGGGCGGGGGTGCCCGAGGGCGAAGCGGTCTTCCAGGCCCGCGACACGTTCGATCCATCGCCCGACGCCCAGTCGCAGGCCCGGGCTGTGCTGGAGGCGGTGGCCTGGACGCCCGGCGAATTCACCGTTCGCGCCGCTCCCGGCGTCGAGCACGACTGCGACGCGGTGATCCGCTTCCCCTCGCCACGGCCCAACGGCGACCCGTCGTTGGATGAGGTCGTCCTGCTGTGGTACGCAGCGCGGGACGATGACGGCCAGGCGATCGAAGCGCCCGCGGTGCTGGTGGTCCACTCCCTGCACGGGAAGCTGACCCCCGACAAGGCCATCGCCCGCATGCTGGTGCAGCACGGGCTCCACGCGTTCATCGTGCAGCTTCCGGGCTACGGCCTGCGTCGGGGCCCGCTGGACCGCAGCGGTTACATCGTCACCTTTCAGCATGCGCTCCAGGCGATCGCTGATGTCCGCCGGGCGCGCGACGCCATCACGGTGCTGCCCAACGTCCAGGCTGGGCCGGTGGCCATCGAGGGCACCAGCCTGGGGGGCTTCGTCGCGTCCGTCGTCGCTTCGCTGGATAGGGCCTTTAATCCCGTGCTGCTGGCGCTTTCCGGCGCGGATTGCTACCAGGTGCTCCAGCAGGGCCAGATGGACGCCCAGCGCGTCCGCGAGCGGCTGCAGGAGTTTGGCTACGTCGGGGAGAAGCTGCGGGCGCTGCTTGAGCCACTGGAGCCGGCGAACCTGGTCCACCGCCTGGACCCGCAGCGGACCTGGGTCTTCACCGCGGTGAACGACCAGGTCGTGCCCCGCGCCAGCAGCGACGCCCTGGCCGCGGCGATCGGCCTGGAGCCGGATCACCGCATCTTCCTCCCCGGCGACCACTACACCTGCGCGCTGGCCTTGCCGCAGGCGGTGGGGATGATGGCTCGCATCATCCGCGAGGGAGAGCTTACTTCCCAGCCGACCCCACCTGCGAACCAGGCCGCGTCGCCTACTGCTCAATGACCCTTCATGCCCCTTCACGATTCCTTGGTCCGCGGTGAGCTGCGCATCAGGCAAGCAGCGTTGATCCGTGGTATTGCAGCCCGCAATCGGCCACAGGACAATGCTCGCCATGAGCCATCCTCCGCACATCGTTGAAATCCAGGCGTGGGAAGTGGTCGTGCCGACCAAACCCGGAGCGGTCGACAGCCCCTCGATGGATTCGCCCCTCAACGGCATTCCCTGGGACGATCAGCCCATCGTGCTGATCGAGGTGAAGTTCAGCGACGGCGTCAGCGGCCTGGGCGAAATCTCCCGGGGCTGGCGTATCAAGGATCTTGAGCCAACCCTTCGGTCAGTGGTGGGCCAGGCGGTGTCGGGGCTGGCGATGATCGACTTGTACGCGCGCACCGGCCTACGGCCGCAATCGCTTTTCCAAACGATGATGCCGCAGCCGGCCTGGGCGTGCCAGGGGCCGCTGGGCCCCGCGCTGGAGATGGCAGTTCTGGACGCAGCGGGCAAGCGGCTGGGCTGCCGAGTGGTGGACCTCTTGGGCGGAGCGGTGCGCGAGCGCGTGCCGGTGGATTACTGGTGCAGTCGGCAGGTGCC
>DASVCG010000190.1:0-5035 GCA_036381755.1 Phycisphaeraceae bacterium
TTGAGATGTTCTAGAATCCTGCTCCTGGATCACGGAATTGATCGGCGTTTGAGGAAACCTCCATGACCACCGCTGAGTCCCGGCCGAGCACCGACTTCATCCGCAGCATCGTCGCCCGCGACGTGGAGGCGGGCACGCACAGCGGGAAGGTGATCACGCGCTTCCCCCCCGAGCCCAACGGCTTCCTCCACATCGGCCACGCCAAGAGCATCTGCCTCAACTTCGGCATCGCGCAGCAGTTCGGCGGGCGCTGCCACCTCCGCTTCGACGACACCAACCCCGTCAAGGAAGAGCAGCGCTACATCGACGCCATCAAGGAGGACATCCGCTGGCTGGGCTTTGACTGGGGCGAGCACGAGTACCACGCCTCGGACTACTTCGAGCAGCTTTACGAGTGGGCGGTGGCCCTGATCAAGGCCGGCAAGGCTTACGTGGACGATCAGTCCGCGGAGGAGATCCGCCTGTCGCGCGGCACGCTGACCGAGCCGGGCCGGCCCAGCCCCTGCCGAGACCGCAGCGTGGAGGAAAACCTGGACCTGTTCCAGCGCATGCGGGCGGGCGAGTTTCCCAACGGCGCCAAGGTGCTGCGGGCCAAGATCGACATGGCCTCGCCCAACCTGAACCTGCGCGACCCGGTGATGTACCGCATCCTCCACGCGCCCCACCCGCGCACGGGCCAGGCGTGGTGCATCTACCCCATGTACGACTGGGCCCACGGGCAGAGCGACTGGATCGAAGGCATCACCCATTCGATCTGCACGCTGGAGTTCGAGGACCACCGCCCGCTTTACGACTGGTTCATCGACACGCTGACGCAGATCGGTGCAGTGCCGCCCGGCGTGGCGTACCGGCCGAGGCAGTACGAGTTCGCCCGGCTCAACCTCACCCACACGGTCATGAGCAAGCGCAAGCTGCTGCAACTGGTCAACGAGGGGCATGTGCGCGGCTGGGACGACCCGCGCATGCCCACCCTCTCCGGCATGCGACGCAGGGGCTACCCCCCACGGGCCATCCGCAACTTCTGCGAGAGCACCGGCGTGACCAAGCGCAGCCAGGTGCTGGATCTGGAATTGCTGGAGCACCACGTCCGCGAGGACCTCAACCTCACCGCTCCGCGGCGTATGGCAGTGCTCAACCCCCTCAAGGTGGTCATCGAGAACTACCCCGAGGATCTCGTGGAGCAGGTCGAGGCGGTGAACAACCCCGATGACTCCTCCGCGGGCAAGCGGCTGGTGCCGTTCTCGAAGGTGGTCTACATCGAACGGGACGACTTCATGGAGGACCCGCCCAAGAAGTTCTTCCGCCTAGCGCCGGGGCGGGAGGTGCGCCTGCGCTACGCCTACTGGATCACCTGCACGGGAGTGGTGAAGGACGAGGCGGGGCAGGTGGTGGAGCTGCGCTGCACCTATGATCCGCAGACGCGGGGCGGTGAGTCGCCGCCCGACGGCCGAAAGGTTAAGGCCACGCTGCACTGGGTGTCAGCCCGGCACGCGGTGGACGCCCAGCTTCGGCTCTACGAGCACCTGTTCACCCAGCCCGACCCGGAGGACGTGCCGGAAGGGCGGTCCTTCCTGGACCTGCTCAACCCCAACTCGCTCAGGGAGATCACCGCCAAGGTCGAGCCTTCGCTGGCTGAGGCGCAGGTGGGCCAGTGCTTCCAGTTCGAGCGGCAGGGCTATTTCTGCGTCGACCCGGACACTTCGCCCGGCAGCCTGGTGTTCAACCGAACCGCCACGCTCAAGGATTCCTGGGCCCGGATGCAGCAGCGGCAGCAGGCGGGGGCGGCTTAAGCAGCGGTCCGGTTAAACCGATGATGCCGGTTGTATGAAGGCGCTGGCCTCATCAGGGGCGTCGTCGCTGCGATTGAGCCTGCCGGCCCGTGTGCTGCTGGGCCTGGAGCGGTGGTTTACGCCGCTGACGGGGGCGCCGCGGGAAGGGGGGCAGATCGCCCAATACGAGTACGCCAAGGCCCAGGGCAGCTTTGCGGAGCTGGTCGAGGAGGTCGGCGGGCTGGCGGGCAAGCGGGTGCTTGACTTTGGCTGCGGCTGGGGCGGCGAGACGCTGTGGCTGGCGCAGCGGGCGGCCCTGGCGGTGGGCTGCGACATCGAGTTGGCCAGCCTCCAGGCGGCGCAGCGGTTTATGGCCCGCAGCGGTCAGCGGAACGTCCTGTTCGTGCCCGTGCGGGATAATCGTCTGCCCCTGCCGAACGACACTTTCGATGCTGTTTTAAGCACCAATGTCTTTGAGCACGTGATGGAGCCGGAGGCGGCGTTTGCCGAGATTTGCCGGGTGCTCAAGCCCGGCGGGCGGTTCCTTTCGCGCTTCGGCCCGCTGTTCCACAGCCCCTTGGGCTACCACGTGCCCTGGGCGACGCAGGTGCCCTATGCGCACCTGATTTTCGGCCTGGGGCCCATCGTGGAGCTTTGCCGACTCAAGCGGGGCCCGCTCCAGGCGGACACCTGGCAGGACATGGGGCTTAACGGCTTGACCTTTGGTCAGTTGCGCCGCGCTGCCTGCCGGGCGGGCCTGGAAGTGGTCCGGTTTCGCCGGGTGCCCGTCCGCCGACTTACGCTCCTGGCGGCCTTGCCAGTTGTGGGAGACCTCTTCACCTTCGGCATCGACTGCCACCTCCGCAAGCCGTTCTAACAGGCGGAAATATCTTCGGTTAGCGCAACACTGGCCCTCCCTGACAAGATCCGATCAAAAAGCCCGGCCAGGCTGCCTCAAAAGGGCTTGCCAAGGAAAAATATTTGGTTAATGTTAGGTATTTATGGGCGGGCATTACGAATATGCCGATGCCTTGCCGCGGGGGGCTTTGCGCGGCAGGGGGGCGGGGCTCAACCCCGGCAACCGCTTCGAAAGCGTCCGCCTCCACGTCCTGGGCGAGCAGCTCGACGAAGCCGCCCAGCAGGCCCAGCAGGAAGGTCAGGCCAAGCTGGCCACCCAGGTGCTGGCCGACCACAGCCGCACGCTCATCAACCGCGTGGACCACCGCAAAAGCCCCGACATCGGCTACGACTGGACCATCAACCCCTACCGCGGCTGCGAGCACGGCTGCATCTACTGCTACGCCCGGCCGACGCACGAATACTTCGGCCTCTCCTGCGGCGTGGACTTCGAAACACGCATCTTCGCCAAACACGACGCCCCCGAATTGCTCGCCCGCGAGCTGGCTAAGCCCTCCTGGCGGGGCGAGCCGATCATCATGTCGGGCGTGACCGACCCCTATCAGCCGGTGGAGGCCAGGCTGGGCATCACGCGCGGGTGTCTGGAGATCATGGCCCGTTGCCGTCAGCCCGTGGGCCTGATCACCAAGAACCGCTTGGTCCTGCGCGACCTGGACCTCTTGCACGAGCTGGCGACGCACCGGGCGGTGAGCGTGGCGGTGAGCGTCACCACGCTGGACGCCAAACTGGCTGCGAAGATGGAGCCGCGGGCCAGCAGCCCGCGCGATCGGTTAGCAGCGGTGGCCCGCTTGCGTGCCGCGGGCGTCCCGGTGCGGGTGATGATGGCGCCGATCATCCCCGGCCTCAACGACCGCGAGATCCCCCGCGTGCTCCAGGCTGCGCACGAGGCCGGGGCGATGCAGGCCAGCTACGTGCTGTTGCGGCTGCCTTACCAACTCAAGGATCTGTTTCTGGAGTGGCTCAAGCGGCACGTCCCCCAGCGCGCCAAGCACGTGGAGAGCCTCATCCGCGACACGCGCAACGGCCGGCTTTACGAATCGGCCTGGAGCGTTCGCCACCGCGGCCGGGGGGCGGTGGCCCAGCAGATCGAACAGGTCTTTGCCCTGTTCAGGCGGCGGTATGGGCTTGATCAGAAAATCCCGCCCCTGTCCAGCGCGTCGTTCAGGCCGCCCGCGCCCAGCAACGGCCAGCTTGGCCTGTTCGATGGATGATGAATAAGCCGGGTTCGTTGCCGTGGCTGGCTGGATAGGGCGCGGATGAAGCGAAAAAAGCGGCTGATTCCTCGCTGGAGGCCATTCAGGCGGGTATGATCCGCGCATGGCTGATTTGTGGGAAGAGCGCCGCCGCGCTTCGCTGGAAGCGGTTGAGCCGCTGGCGGTGAGGATGCGCCCGCGGACGCTGGAGGAGTTTGCCGGCCAGGAGCATTTTCTGGGGCCGGGCAAGCTGCTGCGTCGGATGCTGGAGGCTGACCGGCTCACCAGCGTGATCTTCTACGGCCCGCCGGGGACGGGCAAGACCAGCCTGGCGGAATTGATCGCCCAGGTCACCCGCAGGCATTTTGAGCGTGCCAACGCCGCTACGGTGGGCGTCAAGGAGGTCCGCCAGGTCCTGGACAGCGCCATCCGCAGGCTCCAGGAAAGCGGCACGCGGACCATTTTCTTCCTCGATGAGATCCACCGCTTCAACCGCGCCCAGCAGGACGTGCTGCTGGGCGACGTGGAGCGTGGCGTGATCACCCTCATCGGGGCCACGACGGAGAATCCGTTTTTCGCGGTCAACGCCCCCCTGGTGAGCCGCTCGCAGATTTTTCAGTTTCAGCCGCTTGACGAAGCCGACATCGAGAAATTGATCCGCAGAGCCATGGCCGACCCGGACCGCGGCTTTGGCAAGCTGAATCTACAGGTGAGCGATGAGGCGGTCGCCCACTGGGCGCGGATGTGCGACGGCGACGCCCGCAGGGCGCTGACGGCGTTGGAGATCGCGGTGCTCTCCTCGACGCCCCACAGCCCGGCTGGGCCGGCGCAGGCGCAGGCGCAGAGCCAGGATGCCGGGCCGATCGTCATCGACCTGGACGCTGCGGAGCAGTCCATCCAGCAAAAGGCCATCGTGTACGACCCGACGGGGGACGAGCACTACGACGCGATCTCCGCGTTCATCAAGTCGATGCGTGGGAGCGACCCGGACGCAGCGGTCTACTGGTTAGCGCGGATGCTCCAGGCGGGGGAGGATCCGCTGTTCATCGCCCGCCGCATCGCGATTTTGGCCAGCGAGGACATCGGCAACGCCGACCCGCACGCCATCCAGGTGGCGGCGTCGGCTTATCAGATCACCGAGCGGATCGGCATGCC
>DASVCG010000191.1:0-2377 GCA_036381755.1 Phycisphaeraceae bacterium
ATCACCCCCCTTCTCCCGTCAGCTCCAATCCCCCCAAAATCTCCTTCCGCAATCCCCCCGTCCTACCCAAATCTTTCGCCGCTCCGTACACTGGCCCCACCGCGTGGCTGCGGGCTGGGCAGCGGCGCGGTTGTCGTGACCCCCAGCCGTATACCCCCAAGCAGGAGGATCTGGCATGGCCGAGTCAGGCGAGATGACCATCATCGGGGCCGACAGCCACTTCAAGGGCGAGCTGAGCTTTGAACGGGCCGCCAAAATCAACGGCAAGTTCGACGGCAAGATCTTGGGCAAGGGGGAGTTGCAGATCAGCGAAAGCGCCCTGTGCAAGGCCGAGATCAACGCGGGCAACATCCAGATCGACGGCACGCTGGAGGGCAACCTTCACGCCAAGGAGGCCATCCGCCTCAACAGCAAGGGCGTGATCCGGGGGGACATCACCGCCGCCAAGATGGTCATGGCTGAGGGAGCCTCGCTCTACGGCCGATGCGCCATCGGGCCCGACGCCGCCAAGCGCGCCGAAGCCGCGGCCCCCTCCCCCGCTGCGGGCGCCCAGACGCCCAGCCGCGGGGAGCAGCAGCCGCCTCAACGCCGCTAATCCCGGTGCATGGACCTGGATGTTCGCCCGCGTGCCTGACTGACCGCCGGGGTGCTGCGGTCGTGCCCCGATCTGGCCGCAGCGCCCCGGCCCGTCGCCCGGCACGCATGTTCTGAGGCTGGTTCCGCCTCCACCGCGGCGCGCTTATGGCCCGACACTCCGGCCCACGCACGGTCCAGTGCTACCACTGCCGGCATCGCTTCGACGTCGGCGGACGCGCCCAGTCCACCTCCTGCCCGCACTGCCACAAGGCCCTCATCGTCGCCGATGTCATCGTCGACAAGCTCCGCGGCCCCCTGCGCGAGATCCGCACCTGCGGCAGGGTCCAGGTCAACAAGCGCGGCAGGCTCATCGCGGAGCTGATCGAGGCCCACGGCGGCATCGAGTGCCTGGGCATCATCGAATCCCACCGCGTCCTCAGCGGCGCTGCGGTCACCCTCGGCCCCAAGGCCCAGTTCAAGGGCGATCTCCAAGCCCCCAGCCTCGAAATCCTGTTGGGCGCACGCCTCTACGGATGGATCCAAGTCCCCGACGACTCTCTGGGCCTGAGCGACCTGCCGCGAACCGCTTGATCCGCTTGATTTGGATGAAGCGATGAAATGATGTGATGGCGAGGGCCGCGGGGATCATCAGCCTTTTGCGCCGCGGGTCTTCTCTCACCCTCACCGCGTCGGCCGCAGGCGGGGCGCTGCGGTTTCGATGCGGCGGATGATGTTGGTCGTGCTGCGTCCCTCCACCAGCGGCACCAGCGTCACCGAGCCGCCGTAGGACGCGACCACATCGTGCCCCACCACCTGCTCGACGGTGTAGTCCGCCCCCTTGACCAGCGTGTGCGGGCGGATCGCCTCGATGAGCCGGATCGGCGTGTCCTCCTCGAACACCACGATGTAGTCCACGCTGGTCAGCTCGCTGAGCACCAGGACGCGGTCCTCCTGGCCGTTGACCGGCCGGCCCTGGCCCTTGATCCGCTGAATCGACGCGTCGCTGTTGAGCCCCACCACCAGCAAATCGCCCTGCCTGCGCGCCTCGCGCAGAAACTGGACGTGCCCGGCATGAAGGATGTCGAAGCAGCCGTTGGTGAACGCGATCCGCCTGCCCTGGGCGCGGTGCGCCGCCAATTCCGGCAGAAGCTGATCCAGCGTGCGCAGCTTGCCCGCCTGCTGGCGGTGACGCTCCAAGAGCGCCAGCAGCACCTCCTCCAGCGCGATGGGCACCACGCCGAACCGCTCCACCTCCAGCCCCGCTGCGGTGTTGGCCAGCTCCACCGCGTCGCGCCAGGCGGCCCCGTTGGCGATCGCCCCCGCCAGCATCGCCAGCACCATGTCCCCCGCGCCGGTCACGTCGTAGACCGCTCGCGCCACGGTGGGCGCCATCACCGGCTGGCCGCCCCGCTCCAGCAGCATCGCGCCTTGCTTGTCCAGCGTCAGCACCAGCGCCTCCAGCGCCAGATCGTCCAGCAGCTTCTGCGCGATGCGCGCCAGTTGCATCGCTTCGCCGTCCGCATCGTCCAGGCCTGTGGCGCGACGCGCCTCGGTGCGGTTGGGCGTGATGCAGGTGGCCCCGCGGTACTTGCGGTAATCGCGGACCGCTGCCGGGTCCACCAGCACGGGGATGCCGCGCTGGCGGGCCTGCTCGATCAGGCCCTGGCACAAGGGCTCGGTCAGCACGCCCTTGTTGTAGTCCTCCAGGCACAGCACATCCGCGCCGTCGAGCAGTTCGCCGGCCCGCTCCAGCAAGCGTGCGACCTCGTCCGCCTCCAAGGGCGCGGTGGCCTCGGTGTCC
>DASVCG010000192.1:0-3901 GCA_036381755.1 Phycisphaeraceae bacterium
TCATCGACGCTGAGCTCGATCTCGTAGGCTTTGCCC
Source organism: Phycisphaeraceae bacterium (assembly GCA_036381755.1). Classification (GTDB taxonomy): domain Bacteria; phylum Planctomycetota; class Phycisphaerae; order Phycisphaerales; family Phycisphaeraceae; genus DASVCG01. The sequence continues at coordinate 37 of DASVCG010000192.1, forward strand.
TGCTGGGTCATGACGCGGTCGATGTGGGCGGCGATGCGGAGGCTGTGGGCGATCGCCTTGCCATACTTGACCGCGGCGCGCTGGAGCGTGCGGCTGTCGAAGTGAATCGCTGGGCCGCCCTCGACGCGGATCGTCTTGCCCTCATAGCGGCTGAGCCAGGGCACCTGATCGCGGATCGCGCGGAATTTGGCGTCCAGCTCCTGGTCGGTGTAGCTGTCGGCGTGGGGGTCGACGTGGTCGGAAGGGTCGATGGTGAAGAAGGTGAAGCCGGCAGCGGCGGTGACGTCCACGTCCTGCTCGGTCTTGAGGTGGTCGGCGTCGGCGCCCCAGGGGTCGCTAAAGCCGTTGGCGGCCAGGGTTTGCTGCGCCGCGGCCATCACCTGCTCGGGCGTGCGGCGGGTGCGGGTCATCTCGCGGATGGACTGCTGGGCGAAGATGCCGCGGATGGGCCCGCCATGACGCTGCAGGGCCTCCAGATGGCCGGGCGTGGCCAGGCCCAGGCGGTCACCAAAACCGAAGCTGGGCGCCAGGCCCAGCGGAGCAGGTTGCGGAAGTTGGGACATCGATCAGGCTCCCTCAGCTTGTGCGGGGCGGGGTCGTTTCACGGAATCGGGCCGCTTGGGCCGCTGATCCGTTGATTGCAGGCAGCCTAGCTGTAAGGCGCAGCGCCGTCAATGAATCGATGAGCAGGGGGTAGAGGGCAGGGGGCAGACGGCAGGCGCGGATAAACCACAGAGGCACGGAGCAGTTGGAGATGGGATGACAAGGTGAAGGGGCGACAAGGTGATCGGATGCCCCCTCACTCTCTTGCTCTGCCCCTCACCCTACCCTCTCCCCCGACGGGGGAGAGGGCTTTGTTGATGTACCTCTGCTTTTGGAGGTTTGTCTTTCTTTTGTGTGATGGGTGGTGAAGCGGGCTAGTGGGCGATGGCGGTTTCGATTTCGACCGCGGGGCCTGCGCCTTCGGGTTCGCGGAGTCGCAGGACCATGTCCTGGATCTGCTTATCGGGCGCGGAGAAGAAGGGGGTCAGCGCAAGAGTGACGACGAAATTGAGCACCATGCCCACGACGCCGATGCCCTGCGGGTCGATGCCCAGGCACCAGGGGGTGCGCAGGAAGTGGCCTTCGCCGAAGATGCTATCGGCCAGAGCCGGTCCCAGGATGGTGTGCGCCTTGGCGCAGAAGATGTAGAAGGCGGTGAAGCCGATGCCCACAATCATGCCCGTCACGGCTGGGACGGTGCCGACGCGTTTGGTGAAGATGCCCAGCATGATGGCGGGGAAGAAGCTGGCGGCGGCCAGGCCGAAGGCGAAGGCCACCACCTCGCCGACGAAGGCGGGGGGGAAGATGCCGAAGAGGCCGGCGACGACGACCGCCAGGCCGATGACGGTGCGGCCGACCAGGAGGCGTTTGCCCTCGGAGGCGCGGGGGTCGACGACGCGGTAGTACAGGTCGTGGGCGACGCTGGAGGAGATGACCAGGAGCAGTCCGCTGGCGGTGGAGAGGGCCGCGGCCAGGCCGCCTGCGGCGACGAAGGCGACGATCCAGCCGGGCAGGCCGGCCATGCCCGGTGCAGCCAGGACGATGATGTCCTTGTCGGGCCCGCTAAGCCCTTTGGCGCGCATGATGGGCCGCCAGTCGCGGCCCTCGGCGCCGGCGGTGCTGATCCACTGCTGTTGCTGGACGCGGATGTCGGCGACGCTGTGGTTGCGGCCGTCGAGCTCCAGGCCGCCTGAAGCAGTGCGGAAGATCTCGTTGTCCGGGCCGTTGGAGTAGCGGACGCGGCCGTCGCCGTCGTCGAGCCAGAGGATCACGCCGCTGCTGGACCAGCGGTTGAACCAGTCGGGCAGCTCGCTGGCGGTCTTGCCCTGGAGGCTTTCGATCATGTAGTAGCGGGCGAAGGCGGCGATGGCGGGGGCGGTCAGGTAAAGCAGGGCGATGAAGAACAAGGCCCAGAACGCCGACCAGCGGGCGTCCTTGACGCTCTTGACCGTGTAGAAGCGGACGATGATGTGGGGCAGGCCCGCGGTGCCCACCATCAGCGCCAGCGCGGTGCAAAAGACGTTGAGCTTGTTCCAGGGCTCGCCGATGAAGGGCTCGGTGTAGCTGGCGAAGCCCAGCTCCTGGTTGAGCGCGTTGAGGCGGTCGAGCAGGTGCTCGCCGGCGCCGCTGACGCTGCCGGTGAGCGTGCTGCCCATGCCGATCTGGGGCAGGGGCTGGCCGGTGAGCTTGATGGAGACGGCGATGGCGGGGATGAGGAAGGCGGTGATGAGGACCCAGTATTGGGCGACCTGGGTCCAGGTGATGCCCTTCATGCCGCCGAGGGTGGCGTAGATGAAGACGATGATCATGCCCACGACGACGCCGGCCTCGACGTTGATGTTGAGGAAGCCGGCGAAGACCAGGCCCACGCCGCGCATCTGCCCGCAGACGTAGGTGAAGCTGACGAAGATGGCGCAGAGGACGGCCACGAGTCGCGCGGGATTGGAAGCCAGCCGCGACCAGAGCGTTTGGGGCGTGCTGTGGGAGCTGGAGCGGCTGGCGTAGCGGTCGCCGACGAAGTCGGGCACGGTGAAGTGGCCGAACTTGCGCAGGTAGGGGGCCAGCAGGAGCGCCAGCAGGACGTAGCCGCCGGTCCACCCCATGAGGTAGACCCCGCCGGCGTATCCCATGGTGGAGATGAGGCCGGCCATGGAGATGAAGGAGGCGGCGCTCATCCAGTCAGCGCCGGTGGCCATGCCGTTGGCGATGGCGGGCACGCCGCGGCCGGCCACGTAAAAGCCGGTGGTGTCCTTGACGCGGCTGAGCCAGGCGATCGTCAGGTACAGGCCGAAGGTCAGGCCGACGAAGAGGTAGGTCCAGGCCTCGATGCTCATGCGCCTTCCTCCTCGTCGTTGCGGCGCATCTGCTGAAGCTCCTGGTGGTGCTGGCGGTCCAGGCGGTTCATCAGCACGCAGTAGGCCAGGATCAGCAGCACGAAGGTGATGATGCTGCCTTGCTGGGCGAACCAGAAGCCCAGCGGGAAGCCGCCGAGCTTGAAGGCGTTGAGCGCATCGGCCCAGAGCACGCCGCAGCCCAGGCCCACCAAGGCCCAGATCAGCAGCAGGATGGTCATGGTCCGCACGTTGCGCTTCCAGTATCGGCTGATCAGCGCCGCGACGGGGGGTTGATCCTCCGAGCCTCCGCCTCCCTTGGCGGTCGCCCGCGGTTTGGCAGGCGGGGGAGTGACTGGGTCAGACATGACGCCGCTCCTGATGTCTTGATGAAAGGACAGGGCCTGCTGTAAGGCCCGAACCGACAAAATCGAAGCTCTGATCGCTACTGACTGGCGGTCAAGTTTAAAGCCCGAAGGCCAAAGTCCAAAGCCAAAGTTGAAGGTTCGAGGGTGAAAGTTTGCCGACCTTCATCCGGCTTGCGGGATGGCGCGGCGGGGGTTGTCGCGGGTGAGGCGCAGGGCGTCGGCGGGCGTGAGGCCCACGTGCTGGACCAGGTTTTCCATCGCTTTGGTCATGGACATGGCTGAGCCGATGAGGTGGCTGCCGTCGGGGGCGCGGGCGGCCAGGTCCGGGCCGACGAGCACGTCCCACCGGCCGAGGTTGTAGCGGCCCGGGCCCAGACCGGCAGCAGCCATCGCGTCGGTGGTCACGATACACCGGCTCACATCGGCGCACTTGAGGTAGTTGCGCAGGGCGAAAAAGGGGATGTGCACGCCGTCGGCGATGAAGCACAGCCACAGGCGGTCCGACCGGCTCAGGGCGCGCTGGATGATGTTGTCGTGGCGGTGCATCTGCATGGGGCAGCCGTTGCCCAGGTGGGTGAACAGGCTTACGCCGGCGTCGATGGCGGCGTCAAGCTCATCCAGGGT
>DASVCG010000193.1:0-2939 GCA_036381755.1 Phycisphaeraceae bacterium
GCTCATCCAGCGCCAGCCGCCACGTGCCATCCGGCTGCTGCCGAACGATCTGACCGCCGGCTTGCCAGACGAAGTCAGCGAACTGCCACCCCGCCAGGCTCCCGCCCGTGAGCAGCATGCCGTATTGACCGCGCTCGGGCACGGTGAGCCGCTGTGCCACCTCAAGCAGTTCATCCCAGGTGCGCGGAGGCTTCTCCGGGTCGAGCCCGGCTCTTTCGAACAGGTCCTTCCGGTACAGCAGCGCGTGAACAGCCACCGTCGCCGGCACCCCGTAAACCTCACCCCCGCGGCTGATCGTCGGTAGCACCTTCTGGAACATCGGATCAGCCAGATCCTGCTCGTCCAGATAGCCGTTGAGCGGATACAGAAAGTTTTGCTCGATGTATTTCTGCGCCGAGCGGCCGTAGATGCGCAGAACATCCGGCGCAGTCTGACCCGCCATCGCCATGTAAAACGTAGCCTCCTGCCGCGGGCCTTCCATCTCCAGCTCGACGTACGGCTCAACCCGAATCCAAGGGTGCCGTTCGAGAAAAGCATCGAGGATCGCGCGCTCAGCAGCCGGGCTGGGGCCGCGTACGCTCCGCGGCGGCACCTTGAGACGCAGCGTGACCGTTGCCCGATCCGCCGCACCGGATGCCCCCGCTGCGATCGCCGCAACACTATCGAAAGTCGCGGCTCCAACCACAGCGAGCCATACCACGATCGCCAAACTGCCGACGTTGCCGATCATGCTCGCTTGGGCACCGCTTGAGGGCTGGACGACAATTGCCTGGCCGCGTCCATGGCAATCCGGACAATCCGAAACCGCGTAAGCTTGTTCAACCGCATCCACACCCCCACGCCGATGACGCCGACCAGCACGTGTCTGTCGTCGAACACAGGAACCCCCAGCCGGTACTCGTCCGCAGGGTAGATCTGCGGATTCGCGTATCCCTGCAAGCGGATCTGGTGCAGATAGAGGTTCAACTCCCGCTCATTCTTCCAGAGCCGGGCACCGTGCTCCTCAAAAGGATGGGACCGGCGATACGCAGTCCGCTCCTCACGCGTCCAGTACGCCTGGTAAATCAGCGATGAGGTGCTGCGATAAGGGTTCATGATCGACATCGGCCTCACCAGCACCGCGGGGTTGTCGTTCCGGATGCGCAGCAGCAAGCGAATCTCACCCCCCAGCGACTTGGCGAACACAGCGGAAATCTCTTCGTCGGGCTTGATGGCGCGCGGCAGAACGGAAACCATCTCGTCGTAAAGCCGCCGCAACACCCCCGCGGCACGGATCACCAGATTGTGATGCGCCACCTGATCGGCCAGATGAAAAACCGCCTCCCCAAGCCGGTAGCGAACCGGCGGCGGCGTGCGTGCAATGTAATTGCGCGCGACCAACGTGCGGAGCAGGTTGTAGGCCGTCGGCCGCTTGAGGTTGAGCAGGTGGCAGATGTCCTGAAGCGATAATCCATGCTCAGAGTAGGCCACCAGATCCAGGATGCTCAGACTGCGAAGAACGGACTGAACCAGATCGCTGTGAGGCATGGCGGGCTGTTCCTTGTCATCAAAACCAAACACGCAGGCTCGCTGCTGCGGCAAGACCTCCCGCCATCCCAAAACTTACCAACTTCACGGATCAGCACAAGATGTTGCAGCAGCACCGCAACCTACTCAACACCCGTCAAATATGTCAACCGTGACGGACGCTTACGCCAACAGGATTCATCCATGATAGTAAGATTGTGATCTTTGCGATATCACGCGTTGACCCCGGTACGGCCCGAATCTAGGCTCTGATCCAGACCAAAAAGGCCGGCTCACCGCGACGGATGCGCCGGCCACAGGCCTCCCGAGGTGTCTATGCGGTCATCCATCAAGGCCGACTGCCGACCGCGGGGCTCCCGCGCGTCGCCCCCTACCAACGCCGACGTGTGGAACCGGGTGGACGAGCTGGCGCAGCGAGACCCCGAACGCATTCGCGTCGACGTGGCCGGATACTCCGGTCAGGGCCGACGCATCGACGCCGTGACGCTCACCGACCCAGCCGTCAGCGACGACCTCAAGCAGCACGTGCTGATCGTGGCGGGCCAGCACGGCAACGAGGAAAGCGGCCGGCTCATCGCGCTCGAGCTGATGGATCAACTGCTCGCGGACGCTCATCGCCAAACGCTGCGCCAGCAAAAAATCGTGGTCATGCCCAATGTGAACCCGGACGGCGCTGAGGAAGATTGCTACGCCACCCCAGGCGGCGTCAAACCGAATCTGGACCACAGCCCGGACGGACCCACCATCCCCGAGAGCAAAGCCGTCGAAGTCATCGCCAATTCGCTTTGCCCGGATGTCTTCGTTGACATGCACGCGCGCGGCCACGCCGGGTGCAGCTACGACATGGTCCTCTACCCCGACACCCGACCTTACACCGAAGACGACAATCTCTTCCACCAGATCGCTGCCGAGATGGTCGCTGCGGGGGAGCAGGCCGGCCTGCCTCACATCACCCACCCTTTGACCTGGTGGACCAAACCGCCACACGACGCCTGTACGACCACCGCGTACGCATACCGCAACTTCAAGTCGATCGTGATGCTCACCGAAAGCGCCGAGGCCAACAGCCACAGCTACGCCCCGGCGTTGACAGCGCAGGTCGGCGTGGCGCGAATCATGGCGCTCCTGGCCTGGGGCAACCGCAGACATCCCAAGCTCTACTACCCCGGTTATCCGAACATGCTGGTGCTGGGGATGTTCTCCGTGGCGCTAATGGCCGTCGGCCGAACCGCTGCCCAGCGGCGCCACAGCCGGGTCGAGATCTGGCGACAGCGCGCCGCATTCCAATCACTGCGGCCGCTGCTGCCCGAGCCGCCCGACCGCAAAACGCTGCTGGTCGACTACGACGGCCCGCCGCTCCAGCACGGCGTAGGCCTGATGCTCCGAGCCGCAGGGCATCGCGACATCGCCCA
>DASVCG010000194.1:0-11505 GCA_036381755.1 Phycisphaeraceae bacterium
TCGAGCATGAGGCGCACCAGGGGGATGTACCCGCGGCTGATGGTGCGCGTGGGGCTGGCGGTGTAGGTCTTGCCATAGAAGTAGTAGAGCAGGGCGTTATTGCTGTAGGCGGACCAGCTTGCGCCGGCGTTGGAGGTGGTCACCAGGCCCCTCGCGCCGCCCAGGTAGGCCAGATCCGCGGCATAAGCGCCGCTCGCCCCCTGGAACGTCAGCGCCAGGCCCTCGCCGCTTCGCAGCAGCGGCGCCGAGGGGAACGTGAAGTCGCACCACTTATAGAGCAGGCCCAGGAGGGTCGACAGGTCGGATTTGCTCAGGGTCTGCTCGCTCAGGATCTGGGCTGAAGGCAAGCCGCCCTGGAGCGTGCGGAGCTGCACCTTGAAGCTGCCCGTGGTCGAGCCGTGGGAGCGAGCCTTGACGTGCGCCCGCGTCGGCCGCCAGCGGACCACATCGCTCGCCAGCGCCGGCTGGATCAACTGCCCCACCCAATGGGTCGAGTCGACGGCGTAGTTGCCCACGAGCAATTGCAGCAGCGGGTCGTAGGCGCCCAGCAACGTCTCGGGCCCTTCCACCAGCGGGCCGGGGTAGGGCTCCTCCACGCTTTGAATGCTGTAGGTGATCTGGAAGCGGTAGAGCCGGTCCAGGAAGACCGCGGGTGGCTGATCGTCGTACTGGCGCGTCAGCGGGTCGCCGGGCCGGCCCGACCAGGCGTAGCGGACGCGCTGGGGCGAGCCGTCGCCGTCGCGGTCCGCCAGGGTGAAGGTGATGGCGTGGGCGTCGCGCTGGCTCAGGTGGATCGCCTGCTGAAGCTCGCTGACAAGCTGCTCCAGGCCCGCGGCCAATTCCGGGGTGTTGACCGCGCGCGGATCGCCCGGATCGGGCAAAGCCCGGCTGGCCAGGACGACGGCGGAGCCGATGGCGGTCAGCAGCATCGACGCCACGCCCAGCGCCAGGACCAGCTCGATGAGCGTGTAGGCCGGGCGGGCGTTAAGCGTGGCGCATCGCGCAGCAAGGGCAGGGGGGCGGGCGCGGGTCATGGGATCGAGGCCCTCCCGGTGGACGCGTCCAGGTGGACGGTGCACGAAGCGTCGCCGGCCCCGACAACGATCGTGCCGCTGCTGTCGGGCTGGCCCAGGCCGTCGAAGGTGAGGGTCGTGTCGCCACCCAGGTCGGCCTTGAGGATGCGGGCCTCGTAAGGCGGCTCGCTGAGGCGAGTCACATGAGGCTGTTTGGACGGCCAGGGCGGGCCTTCCAGCGTCAGCGTGTGGCGGGTCAGGTCCAGTCGGGCGGTGCAGGCGCGGCTGGTCTGCCTGGCGACGGCGCGGGCCAGCTCCAGGTCAGCCGCCAGCCGCCGGGCGGCGCACTGGGCGCGGTAGTTGGCCTGCGCCGCGGCGAAACGGGGCACCGCGATGGCGCTGATGACCGCCAGGATGGCCATCACCAGCACCAGCTCCAGCAGGCTCCATCCGTCACCGTGCCGCGTCATCGGCGAGGGCTCCGGATCGTCGTCGGTGAATCGCTCCTGCTGCCCCAAGGAGGCGGTCAGACATCGCCCGCGCCTCCCTGCCAGCGCTTCTCTATTGCTAAAAAAGCGCCCACCGCCCGATCACCCGCGTCGAGCGGGCCCGGGCGGCCAGGGTCGGGGCATCCGAAGCAGCCCGCTGAGTCGGGGCAGCGGCCCGGGCGGCCTGCGCGCTTGTGCGAAGCGCGCAGGCTCACCGGACGGCTTTTCCGATTCAGTAGGCGCTATAGAGCACGCCGTTGTCGTCCTTCTCGGTGGTGGTGTTGGCGTGGATCTCGCCGGTGTTCTCGTTGTAGATCCAGCCGATGCCGGTGTTGTCCGCTGCGGCGACGCCGGTTGCGCCCTTGCGGGGGCAATTGACCGGCAAGGGCGGGATGCTGCGCAGGTACGGGCCATAGATGAAGCCGGTGGCTGTGTCCTTGGTCGCCTGCGTGGCGCCCGCGGCGTTGGAGTATTGCGTCAACTGGGCCTCGATGGTGTCGGCCTTGGGGAAGGTGCCCCCGTGCTCAGCCGCGTAAAGATCGATCGCGTTGCGGAGCACCGAGAGGTTGGCCTTGAGGGCCGAGTCCGCAGCGCCCGCTGCGCCGCGGCTCATCCGCGGGATGGCGATGGCGCCGATGATCCCGATAATCACCACCACGATGACCAGCTCGATCAGGCTGAAGCCTCGACGTGCCCTGCCGGGATTCAATGATCGCATACCCTGCTCCCTTTCGATGAAGAATCCCTCAAATCAAATCAGCCCGCTTCCCACGAGGACGGGGTTCGCCAAAAGGGAGCATCGTCATTTGAATTAATGAACTTAACCAACCGGGGAAATGGCAAAGCACCTGCACGCCGGGCAATCAGGCCGGCGTCGCAGCAGGCTTTGATAACGGCCCGCGGCACAGGGCGATCCGCATAGCGGCCCTAGCCGCCGCAGCAGCGGTCAGCGGGCCGCGGGGTGAAGCCTCAGCTCCAGCCGGGTTCCGCTGGACGACTCAAAGACCGCAGCGTCGTCTCGGACCTGGATGAGCCGGAAGCCGTCGAGGCTCTGCCCCAGGGCGATCGTTCGGCTGTCCACCACCGCCAAGCCTCCGCTGCGGCGGGCCACGACCGCCATCAACCGATGCTGCTTCTGAAATTGCACTGCCGGGTCCACCGCCAGGGCCTGGGCGGGCTCGTCGGCCTGGGATGACCCAGGGCCCGTCCACGCCGGCGAGGGCGAAAAGGCGTCGCGCACCGGCTGCGCGGAGGCTGTCTCATCCCAATCCCGGGCCAAGGCCAGGAGCCGCTGGGCCAGCGTCGGGCCGGCGGAGGTCGCAGGGGAGGATGCCGCCGCTGCCCCCAGCGTCGCGGCTGAAGCTGAATCCGCTGCTGCCATCAGGGGTGCCTGGACGTCCGCGGTGGCGGTCTGAGGCCCCGTGCTGCCGCCCAGGAACAGCCGGTCCACCCCCAGGGCGGTCAGCCCCAGGCCCAGCACCGTCAACAGCACCTTGCGTGAGCGATTCATGCTCATGGCAACCCAAGTGGACGATATAACCCGCCCGCGGGCAAGCCGTCGGGCAAGATTTTGCCAGCAGCGCCCAGGAGCCAGCCAAACGCGACCGCGCCGTCTGTTCCGCCTGCGCGGATCGGGACCGTCCGCAGAGGGTTACAATGCGGCATATGGGACGACGGGGGCTCCAACCCGCTGCGATGGTCTGCTGGGCTGTGCTGGCGCTGCTGGGCCTGACGACGCTGGCGCAGGCGCAGGAGAACCCGCTGACCGGCTTCACCCGGGCGTGGCGCGACGACCCGATCTGGCACGACGGCCAGGCCGAGTGCGCCCTCTACGACGCCACGCGGACCATCTACGGCCGGCTGCGCACATACCAGGCCCGCATCTACACCAACCAGGAACACGCCAGCCCGCAAACCTTCACCAAAAGTGCTGACAACCGCGGTCGACACGCCTTCAAGCACCACCTGCGCCTGGACATCCCCACCGAGAACTACCGCTACCACTACTCGCTGATGGTCTACGTCGGCGTGGACGACCTCAAAAGCCTCAAGCTCGACCTGGGCTCGCAGGAGGACTGCGGCGCCACCTTCAAGCAGTACATCAATCACGCTGGCACGATGCGCTGGCACCAGTTTTCCTACTTCCCCGACCAGGGCCACCAGGAGGGCCAGAGCGAGCCGCCCGCGGGCTTCGCCTTCCACGATGCGCTGAGCCTGGTCCTGCGGGGCTACCCCTTCGATCAGCCCCGCCCGGTCGAATTGATGGTGCTGCCCAGCCAGGTGTCCAATCAGTGGACCAGCCCGCAAGCGGTGCCCGCGCGCATCACGTACGAGGGTCAGCAGGTGCTGGACCTGCCCATCGGCCAGGTCGAGGCGCATCACCTGCGCGTGGTGGAGCAGACGCCCGAGGGGGAAAGCGTGCACGATTACTGGTTCGCGGTGAAGGGCGCTGCTGATCCCGCCGGCCCGGGGCTGCACATCCTGGTGCAATATGAAGGGCCTGAGGGTTCGAGCCTCCGCCTGCGCCACGTGAACCGTCGCGCGTACTGGGAGCGGTGAGACGGCGGAGATAGAGGGCAGGGGGTAGACGGCAGAGGGTAGGAATCAAAAAAATCAGAGTCTCCAAGCAAAGAGGGTAAGGGGTAGTCCTGTCACCTTGTCACCTTGTCATTCCCCACGCCTGCCCTCTGTCCCTTTTGGGGTTCGGGGGTCGCGGGTTACCCTCATTATCTTTCTTGCCGGCTGGGTAAGGGCGTATGCTAAAAACCCGCCCGGGGAGGAGGGCCGGCCTCAAGCGCAGCAAGGCATCGGCTCGATAAAAGTGGGGGTCGATGCGGTTTGGTACATGTAGTGAATCAAGGATGATTCGCCAATGCGACGGATTCGTCTGCTTGCCGTCTTGTGTGGGATCGCGTGGCTGGCCGTATCGCCTGCCCGGGGCGATCTGACTAACCGCTATAAGCAGATCATCCGCACCAGCGGGCTGGGCCAGACGCAGTTCTCGGTGATGGTGATGGACCTGAGCACCGACGAGGTGCTGGCCCAGATCAACGCCGACGAGCCGCGGATGCCCGCCAGCAACATGAAGCTGATCACCACCGCTGCGGCCCTTCATCTGCTGGGCCCGGACTTTCAGTTCCGCACGGTGCTGGGCCTGCTGGAGCCGACCGACCCGAGTCAACTGCCGAGCCTGTTGATGATCGGCGACGGCGACCCGGCCCTGGGCGATCCGATCCTGCTCGAGAAGCACGGCCTGAGCGTGGAGGACCTGCTCAACCAGTGGACCCAGGCGGTGCGCGACACGGGGGTCAAACAGTTTGCGCGGCTGTGGGTGGACGACCGGGTCTTCGATCATCAGTTCATCCACCCCGATTGGCCTGAGGATCAGCTTCATCGGGACTACTGCGCCCAGGTCGCGGGGATCAACTTCTATCAGAACTGCGTCGACGTGCTGCTGATCCCCTCGCCGCAGGCGGGCCAGGCGGCCCAGGTGGAGCTGTTCCCCCCGGCTCCCTTCCTCCAGACGATCAACCGCACCATCACCGGCAAGGCCGATCTTTACTGGATCGACCGCCAGCGGGGCGCCAACGTCCTGGTCCTGGGCGGGACGGTGCGGAACCGCCCGCTGAGCCCCACGCCCGTGACGATTCATGATCCGCCGATGTTCCTGGGGCAACTGCTGGCGCATCGGCTGGCGCAGCAGGGCATCACGGTAGAGCAGGTGGCGCGGCCGGCGGATGAGGACGTGCTGCCCCCCGCCAAGCCGCTTCACGTGGTGCAGACAGCCCTGCCGCTGGTCCTGACCCGCACGAACCAGGACTCGCAGAACATGTTCGCTGAAGCGCTGCTCAAGCGCATGGGTCGGCAGGTCACCGGCGTGTCGGGCGGATGGGACAACGGCTCAGCAGCGGTGCGCATCTTCCTACGCGACTGCCTGGGCCCCGACAGCGCCACCATCCAGATCGCTGACGGCAGCGGGATGAGCCGCAACAACCGCGTCACCGCCCGGCTGCTGGTCGAGCTGCTGCGCATCATGCACGACGACCCCGACCCCCGACGCGCCGCGGCCTTCCGTCAGAGCCTGGCCTACAGCGGCAAGGCCGATGACGGTCAGCTCACCGGCGTGGGCACCCTGGAGGACCGCTTCGACGGCCTGCGCCCCAACCAGTGGGTCTTCGGCAAAAGCGGCTACATCCGCGGCGTCTCCTGCCTCTCGGGCTACCTGGTCCTGCCCGCCCAGGCAGGCGACCCCCAGCCCCACACCATCGCCTTCAGCTTCCTCTTCAACGGCTTCGCTCCCCCCGTCTACAACCACCAGCTCAAAGCCCTCCAGGATAAGCTCGTCGAAACCATCGAAACCGACCTGGCCCCCGCGGCGCAAATCGGCGGATGAGCATCTGGCGATTAGAGGGCAGAGGGGAGAGGGCAGGAAAAGACAAGCCACATCCAAGAGGGATCGGGGTTTGGATCGAAGGCTTGAGATGAGGAATTGGAGATTCTTAATAGCCCGCTCCAGTGGGCGCGCGGATGGAACTATATCCAATAGCCCGCTCCCAACGGGGGCGCGGCTGGGGCTGCATCAAAAGGCAGGGATACATCAATAAAGAGACGAGGCTGCATCCCAAAGCCCTCTCTCCCTTGAGGGGGAGAGGGTCTTTTAAATGTCACCCGCTCTTGCTTTACGGGTGGGGGAGAGGGCTTAATCATTGCGCCTGCCCCCTGCCCCCTGATCAGCGGTAGCCGGGCAGGAAGTCGGCTTCGGCTTCGAACAGCTCCAGGGCCATCTGCTTGATCTGCGCGGGGGTGCACACCGCCGCGGTCAGCGGGTCGAGCATCAGCGCATGGATCGCGGCCTCCTTGCTCTTGTGGATGCACGCGGTGGCGGCCAGGTCGAACATCGCCATGTTGCTGGCGCAGATGTGGGCCATCTGGGGCGGCAGGGCGCCATAGCGCGTCGGCCGCACGCCGTTGCGGTCCACCATGCACGCCACCTCCACGCAGCCGTCCGCGGGCAGGTTGGTGATGAGCTGGCCCCGCCCCGTGCCGTCGTGGTTCATCACGTTGCCGTGGATGCGGAACGGCACATCCTTTTCGCGCGCCTCGATGATCCAGGAGGCGTACTCCCACGTGCGCGGCCAGCCGATGGGCCGCTCGCCCCGCAGCATCTGCCGACGCTCCTCGTCCGCCTGCTTGCGCCACAGCGGCCACTCGGTGGCGTAGAACCGCGACTGGCCCAGGTACTTTTCGCGGCAATACTCCTTCACCAGCTCCGGCCGCTTGCGGTAGTAGGGCAGGTATTCGCTCAGGTGGCCGCTGGACTCGGTGATGAATGCCCCGAAGTGCATCATCATGTCGTAGCGCACCGGGTCCGACTCATACACCGGCCCCTGGCGGTCCTTGACCTTCTCGCGCAGCACGGGGTAAAGGTCTTTGCCCAGGTGCTCGAGCCGGGTGAACCAGGCCAGGTGGTTGATCCCGGCGCAGGTCCAGGTGACTTCCTCATACGGCACGCCCGCGTCCCGCGCCAGCTTCTTGCTGGTGCCCTGCACCGAGTGGCACAGCCCCACCACCTGCATGGAGCTGGCGCGCCCCGCGGCGAGGCAGAGGATGTTCATCGGGTTGGTGTAGTTGAGCACCAGGGCCTGGGGGCACAGCTCCTGTGCGTCGCGCAGCACCTCCAGGAACACCGGCGCGGTCCGCAGCGCCTTGAACAGCCCGCCGGGGCCGATCGTGTCGCCGATGCACTGGTCCACGCCGTACTTGAGCGGGATGTCGTTGTCCAGCGCCACGCATTGCACGCCGCTGACCTCGATGCAGTTGATCAGGTAGTCCGTGCCGGGCAGCACATCGCGGCGCTGGGGCGAGGCGGCGACGATCCACTGGTCGGCCTTGCCGTGCTGCTCGACCAGCTTCTGGATGAGCTGGTGCATGGCGGTGAGGCGCTCGGTGTCGATGTCCACCAGGGCCATCTCCCCGCCAAGGGTCCCGGGCGTGTCCAGGATGTCGTTGAGCAGGCGCGGCGTGAACTTCGAGCCGGCGCCCACCACCGTCACCTTGATGGGGCGGAGAAACCGGCCCGGCAGGCTCGGCAGACCCTGGGCGGCCTGCATGTGGGCGGCGTGGCCCTGGCTGGTGGGCTTGACAGCGGTGGTCATCGGACGACTCCTTATCCGGCAGCGGCTTGGACCGATCGGACAGACGTTGACAGTATCATCAACCTTGGCTTGCAAAGAAATAGGCAAAACGTGAGCCGGATCGTACATTTTGTGACATGAAGCTCCCGATCTACCAGCCGCCTGCGGCGCGGGTGATGTGGCATGTGACAGCACACGGGCGTCAGCGGGTTCCCCCCGGCCGGCCGTACTGGTACGACAACCACCGCCGGCAGCCGCGCGGCATGGTGGTCGCGCAGGCGACGCTGGCCGGCTCCATCGTCTTCCGCGAAAAGGGCGTTCAGCACGCCGTCGCGCCCAACCAGCTGCTCCTGTTCGCTTACGGCGAGCCCACCAGCTACGGCCTGCCCGGCGGCAGCAGCGCTAAACCCTACGAGTGCGAGTGGCTGTGCCTCGATGGCGCGGGGCTGCTCGATCACATCAACGTCCTGCGCCAGCGCCACGGCTCGATCATCGACCTGGGCCCCCACCCGCTGCTCCTGCGCGAGATGCGCACGCTGGCGGCGATGGCCTCGCCCAACAACAGCATCACGCTCACCGAGATGGCCGCAGCGGTCCACCGCCTGGTGCTGCGCCTGTTCCAGCACGCGGAGCATCAGCTCCTGGAAACCCTCTCGCCGGTGGACCGGGCCATCGAGCAGATCCTGCGCCAGCCGGCGCAGGCCGCGTCGATCAAGGAGTGGGCCGGGCGGTTCGGCTGCAGCCGGGAGCACCTCAGCCGCGCTTTCCACCAGCGCATGGGGCAGCCGCTGTCCGACTTCCTGAGCCAGGCGCGCC
Source organism: Phycisphaeraceae bacterium (assembly GCA_036381755.1). Classification (GTDB taxonomy): domain Bacteria; phylum Planctomycetota; class Phycisphaerae; order Phycisphaerales; family Phycisphaeraceae; genus DASVCG01. The sequence continues at coordinate 8,452 of DASVCG010000194.1, forward strand.
TCCGCCGAGCGCTGGGGCTGATCGTCCACACCGACCTGCCCTTAAGCGCGGTGGCGGCGCAGGCGGGCTACACCTGCGTGCACACCCTGACGCGCCAGGTCCGCGCCGCAACGGGCCACGCCCCCTCCGCTTTGCGTGCTGATCCGGCCCGGTTCATTGATGCAGCCCGCGGGCGATGACAACAACGCGGGTAACGACGAGAAATCAGACGCGATTCCATCAAAACCCCGCATGCATGATCCCGCTGAGGATCGGGTTTTCTCACGCCTGCGGCGCAGGCAGCGGGCGCGCCGCCAGGAACAGCAGCAGGACGATGCTGGGCCAGACCTGGGCGAAGAGCCGCTCCACCGAAGTCTGCAAATGCCACTGCAACTGGGCGGAAGTCAGGAGGTACACCGCGGCGTAGGTGAGGATCTGAAGGGCCAGGATCGCGCCGACCACCGCCAGCGCTCGCCAAGCGCCCGCCGGGCGACGCCAGCCGCCCAGAGCTACCAGCGCCAGCGCGCCCAGGATGCTCCAGGGGTGGGTCAGGCTGACCCAGGCGGCGCGTCCCGCGCGGACGATGCGCGTGTACCGCTCCGCGTCGGTCGCTCGCTGCCAGAGGACTTCGCCCGAGAGATTGCTGAAAAGGTCCGTGCCCGTTTGCGTCAGGCCCAGCTTGACTGTCGCGGTCATCCAGGCCACCGCAGCGACGCCCAACGCCGCAGCAGTTGCAGCACGGAACGCTTGCTGAGGGCCTTGCCCCAGGCTCACCACCGCCAGCGCGAGGATGAACCAGACAGCGAAGGCTGCGCCCTCGTTCTTGGTCCACGCGGCGCTGCCCGCCAGCGCGCCCGCCAGCACCAGGAGGCCGGCCTCGCGCCGGTCGCGCTCGTGCCAGATCGCCAGCACGGCCAGGGCCGCGAGCATGTAAAGGCTCAGGGGGACATCGGCGTACTGGGACATGCCGTGCTTGATGAAGTAATTGGAGCCCAGCAGCGTCAGCCCCGCGACGCCGCCGAGCACCAGGCCGCGCAGCACGGTGACCGCAGCGGTCAGGGTCAGCAGCGTCAGCAGCGTCGCCCCGCCGGCCACCACCTGGGGCGCCCACGCAACATCCGCGCCGGCCCACCGCCACAGCCGCGCGACCGTCATTGGCACCAGCAGCGGGTAGTCCGGGTGCGTCCCCGCTTCCTGCGCGGAGAAGATCACGGTCCAGTTCGGCTCAGCGAAGTAGAGGAACCTGGCCTTGAAGTTCCACATCGCCCAGGCGTCCCACAACCCGTCCGGCTGAATCCGCGCCCGCAGCACCAGCGCCGCAACCACGCACACCAGCGCCAGGCCCAGCCCGACCATCACGGGATACTCCAGCCAGGCGGTGCGATGCGCAAGAGATGCGGTCAGCGGGGCTCCATCCGCGGGCAGTTGCGCTTCGCGCTGATGCCGATTGCGATACCGCCAGGCCGCGATCGCTGCGATCAACAGCGCGCCATCGAGCAGCCACCCGCCAGCGGGCACCGGGCGCAAGAGGAGCAGGCGGAGAAAATCACTGGCTGAGCCCGCCACCGGCCCCATCGCCAGCGCCAGGCACGTCACAAGAGCCCGCGTGTCTCGACGCGATAATGCCGCGGGCCACAGCGCCGCGATCAAGAGCGCCGCGGTCGCCGCGCTCAGCAGATAGCCCAGCGCAGCCAGGGCGATCACGGCGGGACCCTTTCCAGCACCGCCACGCCCGCCCCGATCCGCTGACGCAGGCGGAACTCTCCCCGCGCCACCAGGCGGTCCACCGCGGCGTCATCGGGCAGATTCGTCAGCACCACCGGCTCATCGGCGGAGGGGATCAACCACGTCGGCGCGACCGCCAGCCGCGCCAGGCAAAAGGCGATGTGGTCCGCGGGCGGCGAGCCACCCTCCTCGCGGTCGAGATACCCCGCCCGCTCCAGCCCCGCCAGCGCCGCCCGGGCCGGCTGGAAACGTTCGATTAACCGCGAGGTCAGCGGCGGCTCATCCACCGAAAGGGGGACCGACGCCATGGCGGTGAAGGCCATCCACACGCCCTGCGCCGCGGTCAGCAGCACCAACAGGGCGAACGCCAGCCGGCGGACACGCCTCCCATGCCGCACGAGCGCCAGCCTCAGCCCTTGTGCCGACCCGCTCACCGGTTGGCTCATCTCAAGATGGATGAAAAACCGCCCGCCCCGAATGGGGCTGCTGCGATCAAGCCGCGTCGGAGCTGGCGGGCAGATCGTCCAGCGCCTCAGCGTCGCTGTCGCCATCGGCGTTGCCGTTGCCCGAGCCCGTCAGCCGCGGCGCGTAGCCCTCCTCCACCACCCGGCCGTCACGCGTGCGCACCACAGGGACGGGGTTTTGCTTGACGTGCTCCTGCCAGGCCTTCTCCAATTCCGCCTGCTTGGCCTCCTCCAGCGAGGTCCAGGACACACGGCCGCGGCACTTGGGGAAGGTGGAGCAGCTTAGCCAGTAGCCGCGCTTGGAGTTGCGCATGTTCAAAGGCTTGCCGCACTTGGGGCAGGCGATGTCCGTCGCCAGAGGCGGCGACTTGGGCAGCAGGACGGTCCCCTTTTTGGGGTCCAGCTTCACGGTGCCCTTGCACTGGGGATAGTTGACGCAGCCCAGGAACGGCCCGAACCGGCCGGTGCGCTTGGTCATCGGGCTGCCGCACTCGGGGCAGGCGATGTCGGACTGCTCGGGCTCCTGCGGCTTGCCCTCGCGGTCGATGGGCGCAGCGTAGTCGCAGTCGGGGTAGCGTGAGCAGGAGAGGAACCGCCCGCGCTTGCCGAAGCGGTACACCGTCGCGGCGCCGCACTTGGCGCAGGGGTAGGGCGCCGGCTCGGTGACGGCCTTGGCGTGCTGGAGGTTCTGGTGCGCCTGCTGGAGGCTCTGGTGGAACGGGCCGTAGAACTCGCGCAGCATCTGCCGCCAGTCGTGGCGTTCCTCCTCGATCTTGTCCAGCTCGCTCTCCATGGTGCGCGTGTAGGCCACGTCCATCACCGTGGGGAACGCCTCGACGAGCATCTCGGTGACGACCTTGCCCAGGTCGGTGGCCATCAGCCGCCG
>DASVCG010000195.1:0-5372 GCA_036381755.1 Phycisphaeraceae bacterium
GAGCGACAAGCCCGTCCTCGTGGACTTCTGGGCGGAGTGGTGCATGCCCTGCCGGATGCTCGCTCCCACCATCGATGAGCTGGCCAAGGAGTACCAGGGCCGCGTCAAGGTGGGCAAGGTGGACACCGACTCCAATCGGGACGTCTCGCTCAACTACAACATCAGCGCGATCCCGACCGTGATCCTGTTCAACCAGGGCCAGGTCGTCCGCAAGTTCGTGGGCGTCACCCCCAAGCAGGAATTCAAGGCGGAGCTGGACAAGCTGGCTAAGTGAATAGGGGGCAGCGGGCAGGCCACGAAAGAGAGTTGAGAGCAGAAAGTAGAGAGTAGCGGGCAGAGGTTATTGCCAACCCTCAATCCCTCTTTCTCTGTGTCTCCGTGCCTCTGTGGTTTATCTGCGCCTACCCTCTGCCGCCTGCCCCTTCCGGGGGCTGCCCGCTGCCGTCTAGCGCCTTGACGGTTCTTTGATCGCCAACTCCGAAAATTTCCATGCCTACGTTTCACCGCCACACGCTGTCCAATGGTTTGACGGTGCTGGCCGAGGCGAATCCCGGCTCGCACACCGCTGCGGTGGGATTTTTTGTGAAGGCGGGCACGCGGGACGAAGACCGTGCGGTGATGGGCGTGTCGCATTTCCTTGAGCACATGATGTTCAAGGGGTCGGCCCGCCGCAGCGCGGATGATGTCAATCGCGAGTTCGACGAGATCGGCGCCAACTACAACGCCTACACCAGCCACGAGCAGACGGTTTACTACGCCCAGGTGCTGCCGGAGTACCTGCCCCGGGCGGTGGACCTCTTGGGCGATATCCTGCGGCCCGCGCTGCGGGACGACGATTTCGAGATGGAGCGGCGGGTCATCCTCGAAGAGATCAGCATGTACGAGGATCGGCCCCAGTGGCGGCTGCAGGATGCGCTGCTGGAGGATTACTTTCAGCATCACCCCCTGAGCTACCGCGTGCTGGGGACGGCGCAGAGCATTCAGCAGCTTTCGCCGGAGCAGATGAGGCAATATTTCCAGGAGCGGTACGGCCCGGAGAACATCGTGGTGGCCGCGGCAGGCCGGCTGGACTTCGACGACTTCGTCCGCGACGTGGAGCACGCGGCTGGCCACTGGCAGCCCGGCAGCGCCAGTCGACGGTACGACGAGCCGGCCCCCGCTGCGGCGCAGCGCAGCCTGGTGGACCCCAAGCTCAACCGCCACCACCTGGCGGTGATGTGCCCTGGCCCCAGCGCCCAGGACCCCCGCCGATATGCTGCGCGGGTGCTGGCGGACGTCTTGGGCGATAGCGAGGGCTCACGCCTCTACTGGGCCTTGATCGATCCGGGCCTGGCTGACGAGGCGGACTTCGACTACACCCCCTACGACCGCACCGGCGGCTACATCGCCTACGCCTCCTGCGACGTGGACCGGGCCCCGGAGGTGGAGGCCAAGCTCCTGGAAACCATCGACCGCCTGGGCGAAGCGATCGACCCGGACGAGGTCGAGCGCGTCAAGAACAAGCTGGCCACCCAGGTCACGCTCCAGGGCGAAAGCCCCGGTGGCCGGATGCGCGAGCTGGGCACCCGCTGGCTGTACCTGGACAGCTACGCCACGCTGGAGGAGGAATTGGAGCAGGTCATGGCCGTCACCGTGGACGACCTGCACCAGCTCATCCAGACGTATCCCTTCCAGCCGCGCGCCATCGTCCGCCTGGGCCCGCGGGAGGTTTAACCCCCCTGCTGTCCCCCTACCTGCACACTCCAGGCGGCGCAGCGTGGGGCCGGCTTTCGCCCGGCTCGCCCACGCCCCGGCCCCCGGCGATGACAGGCTCTAAGCGGCTGTCGCTACGTCTCTTGCCGGCCTTGCACATCCCGGCGGCGGTTGCTCTATGATGAACCCTATGGCCATGCACCCGATCCCGGACATCCTGGCCGACCTGCGCGCCGGCAAGATGATCGTCCTGATCGACGACGAGCAGCGCGAGAACGAGGGCGACCTGGTCTGCGCCGCGGAGCTGGTGACGCCCCAGATCATCAACTTCATGCTCCGCGAGGCCCGGGGCATGATGTGCGTGGCCCTGGAGGGCTCGATCTGCGACCGCCTGGGCCTGGAGCCCCAGGGCCGGGCCAACACGGCGCTGCGGAGCACGGCGTACACGGTGAGCGTGGACGCGGATGAGCGGTTCGGCATCACCACGGGCGTCAGCGCCGCGGACCGCGCCACGACCATCCGCGTGCTGATGGATGAGAAGACCCAGCCGGGCGATCTGGTCCGCCCGGGTCACGTTCAGCCGCTGCGCGCCCGCGAGGGCGGGTGCCTCGTCCGTGCCGGCCAGACCGAAGGCTCGGTGGACCTGTGCCGGCTTGCCGGGCTGCGCGGCGGGGCGGTCATCATCGAGATCATGAACGATGACGGCACCATGGCCCGCCAGCCTCAACTGGAGCAGCTCTGCGCCAAGCACGGCCTGAAGATGTGCTCCGTCGCCGACGTGATCCACCACCGCCTGGAACGCGAAAAGCTCGTCGAACGCATCGACTCCATGCCGCTGGAGAGCCCGCAGGGCCGCTTCAACCTCATCGCGTATCGCTCCGCGGTGGACCCGTTCCCTCACGTGGCGCTGACCTGCGGCGGCGTGGGCCTCTTGGACCCCACCGGCCGCCCCATCGACCTGGACGAACCCGTCCTGGTGCGGATGCACAGCCAGAACCTGCTGGGCGACGTGTTCGGCGATCTGACGCAGCCTTCCGGGCGGGTGCTGCGACAGTCGCTGCAATTGATCCAGCAGGCTGGGCAGGGCGCCCTGGTCTACCTGCGCCATGAGGGCATGGGCACCGGGCTGCTTCAGCGCCTCCAAAGCACCTGGCACGCCCTAGGCCAAGGTGGTAGCGGAACTTACCGCCCCTGGCCCGCGTCCGATCGGTTCATGCCCGGCCTCAAGTCGCCCCACGACAAAGGCGCCTACGGCATCGGCTGCCAGATCCTGCGCGACCTGGGCATCCGCCGACTGCGCCTCCTGACGAATCACCCTTTCACCCCCACCGCCCTGAGCGGCTACGGCCTGACGATCGAGGAGTTCATCCCCATCCCCGAGGCGGACGAGCCCGCGGGCCGGTAGTCTGGCTGATCCAAACCGGGGGCGGGCTGCCTGGGCATAAAGAATCGCCCGCTGCGACTCGACAGCCCCCGGTCGGGCCGGTATCCTATGGGGCTTGCGCGACAGTCAGGGGCCTGACCGCCCCGGCTTCCTTGACGCTTAACCGACTATTATTGCGAAAGATAGGACCATGAGCGACGCGATCATCCAGGCTGTGCAAAAGCCGCAGATGAAGGCGGACCTGCCGCGGATCAGCATCGGCGACACGGTGGACGTGCACGTCCGCATCATCGAGGGCGCTAAGGAGCGTATTCAGATTTTCACCGGGGTGGTGATCGCCATGTCGGGCGCGGGCCTGCACCGGACGATCACCGTCCGCCGCATTGTCGCCAACGAGGGGGTGGAGCGGACGTTCCCGGTTCATTCGCCGCGGATCGCGGCCATCGAGGTCAAGCGGCACGGGCACGTGAGGCGGTCGAAGCTGTACTACCTGCGGGAGCGGGTGGGCAAGAAGCGTCGGCTCAAGGATCGCCGGCGCGGTCTGGGCCGGCTGGTGGAGGTGGAAGAGAACGCCACCGCCGAATCGGCCCACGAGAGCGTGGAGGGGGCGACCTCCCCTGCCGGCTCCGAGGCCAAACGGGAAGGCGAGTCGCCTGTGCAGGCGGAAGCCGGCCGGAAGGAGTAGCCGCCTTACACCTTCCCGTGCTCTCAAGTGAGCGAACCGACGCCCCGCCTGGTCCAGCCGGCGGGGTTTTTCTTTGCTAGGATTGACCTTCGCTTATGGACGAACCTCAACCCGCCCCGTCACAGCCTGATGCCGGGTCCGGCCCGCAGGAGCGGTCGGCCCAGGACCTGGTCGCCGACCGCCGCGCCAAGCTCCAGCGGCTGCGCGAGGAGTTCGGCATCGATCCCTACGGCCACCGCGTGGGCCATCTGCTCACGCTCCAGGAGGCGCGCCAGCGTTACGACGAGCAGGCCGACGAGGCGTACCGCGCTGACAGCGCGCAGGACCAGCGCCCGCGCGTCCGCGTGGCTGGGCGGGTGATGCTCAAGCGCCTCATGGGCAACCTCATCTTCATGACGCTGCGCGACGCTACGGGCGACCTGCAAGCGGCGATCTCGAAAAAGGCGGTGAGCCCCCAGGCGTTCCAATTGGCCAAGCTGACGGACCTGTCCGACATCGTGGTGGTGGAAGGGCCGCTGGGCAAGACCAAGACGGGGGAAATCACGGTTTGGGCGGAGGCGCCAGCGGAGGCGGGCGGTTCGGAGCTGGAGCCGGCTGGGTTCACCATCGCCACCAAGAGCCTGGCCCCCCCGCCGGAGAAGTGGCACGGCTTGCAGGACCCGGAGCTGCGCTACCGCAGGCGGTACGTGGATTTGTACGTCAACCCCTCGGTGATGCAGACGTTCCAGCAGCGCAGCCGGATTCTCAAGCGGATCCGCGATTTCCTGACCGACCCGCCTGCGGAGGTGGCGGCGGTCACCGGCGGAGGGTTCATCGAGGTCGAGACGCCGATGATGCAGCCGATCGCCGGCGGCGCAGCGGCGAGGCCGTTCATCACCCACCACAACGCCCTGGATATCGACCTTTACCTGCGCATCGCCCCGGAGCTGTACCTCAAGCGGCTGCTGGTCGGCGGCCTGCCGCGCGTTTTTGAAATCAACCGCAACTTCCGCAACGAGGGCCTCTCGCCACGCCACAACCCCGAGTTCACCATGCTCGAGCTTTACCAGGCCTTCGGCGACTACCGCACGATGATGGAGCTGACCGAGCGGCTGGTGCACACCGTGGCGGTGGAGGTGGCTGGCCAGGAGGTGCTGCCCTGGGGCGAGCATTCGATTAACTGCCGGATGCCCTTCCGCCGGGCGACTTACCTAGAGCTGTTCGAGGAGCACAACGGCTTTGCCGCTTCGGACACGACGAAGCTGGTGGAGCGGGCGGGCGAGCTGGGCATCGCCTCCGCAGGCAAGGACCACGACGTGCTACTTCAGGAGGTGTGGGAGGAGACGGTCGAGCGTTATCTGATCCAGCCCGTCTTCGTGATGGACTATCCGGCCAAGCTGTGCCCGCTGACCAAGACCAAGGCGGGCAACCCGCACCTGGCGGAGCGGTTCGAGCTGTACATCGCGGGCATGGAGATGGCCAACGCCTACACGGAGCTGAACGACCCGGACGTGCAGGAGGCCAACTTCCGCCAGCAGATCGCGGGGCTGGACGAGGAGGAGTCCACGTTCCGCACGGTGGATGAGGATTTTCTCCAGGCGCTGCGGGTGGGTATGCCGCCGGCGGGCGGTC
>DASVCG010000196.1:0-9267 GCA_036381755.1 Phycisphaeraceae bacterium
GATGTCGCTCAGGAACAGCACGCGATCGTCGGGCAGGTCGTCGGGGATTTTGAAGGCGTTGGTGTCGGCGAAGGGGACGCGGGCGTATTGGGCCTGTCCGCCTGCGTAGCCGCCGAACATGTGCGAGTAGCCGAAGAACCCCGCGGGCGAATGGCCGTAGAGGGCCTGGGCCATCCAGGCGTTGGGGTTGGAGTTGTCGCAGGCTGACCAGAGTTGGTTCTTGCAGAACCAGCACCGGCCGCAGGCGATGACAAAGGGGATCACCACGCGGTCGCCGGGCTGGAGGTTGTGCACCTGGCTGCCCACCTCGGTGACGCGGCCCATGAACTCGTGGCCGAGGATGTCGCCCTTGCGCATGGTGGGGACATAGCCGTCGTAAAGGTGCAGGTCGGAGCCGCAGATGGCGGTGGAGGTGATCTGCACGATGCAGTCGCGGTCCTGGAGGATGCGAGGGTCCTCCACCTCTTCGACGCGCACGTTCTGAATGCCGCACCAGGTGACCGCCTTCATGGCGTGGGCTCCTCGTTGTTGAGCTGCGGGGCGGGTTGGGTCCGCCTCGGGGTTTGCGGGTCAAGCGCATCGGCCGCGGGGCTGGCCGGCGGTGATGGGCTCTTCGCCGGCCTCCATGATCTGCTTGAAGCGGCGCAGGTCCTTGCGGATCTGCTGAGACGGCTCCTGGCCGGCGAGCCTGGCCACCGCGGCGCCGACAGCGCCAGCAGGCGGCTGATACTCCAGGCTCACGCTCACCACCGTGCCGCGGCCGCCCGCGGCGGGCTCGAAGCGCACCACCCCGCGGTTGGGCACCTGCGCCTCCTCCGTCGATTGCCAGGCGATCTCCTCATTGGGCCGGTCGGAGATGGTCTGGGCGTCCCACTGCACCTGCCGGCCTCGGGGAGCGCGGGCGACCCAGCGCGAGCGCTTCTCGTCCAGTTGCTCGACCGATTCCAGGTTGCGCATGATGCGCGGCAGGTTCGACAGCTCGTGCCAGAAGGCGTAAAGCTCCTCGGCGGGGCGGTCGATCGTGACGCTGTAGCGGGTGTGGATGCGCCGGCTCAGGGGGTGGCTTAGCACCTTCGCGTCCTGGCTGCGCACGCCCAGCTTTTCGTAGGCGGCGCAGTGGCCGGTGACGCCGCGGTAGGTCATCGTCGAGCCCAGGGCGGTCAGCGACAGCCCGCCCAGGATGGATCGCCGGCGAAGCAGCAGGCTCAGGCCCCACAGGGCCAGGAACGAGCCGACCAGCGCAGTGCCCCAGCGTTCAGCGAGGCCGACGTTCACTTCGGTTCGGGGGCCGCGTACCGCAAGACGCTCCTGCTGGGCCTCCTGGCGAAGCTGGGCGAGGCGGGCGCCGATCGCGGTTTGCGTGCCGGCTGTGGCCATGTCGCACCTCCGGGTGTGGGTGATGACGCGGGCTTGCTGCGCACTGTAGGGGACGCGGATCAGCAGCGGTCAACGCGCCGCAGCGGGGCGGGCTGGTTTTTCAGGATTTCCCCGACTGCGAGGGCTGACCGCGCCCCGACCACCGGGACGCCGGCGCGGGAGCCGCGTCCAGGTGACGCCTCAGCCACATCTCCAGCACCGCCAGCGTCCAGAGGCGATGGGAGTTGTTTGCCCGCATTGACAGGTGATCCTGGATCTGCTGCTCGACGAACCGCGGCTGAATCAGGCCGCGCCGGCGCAGCGTCGCGGTGGATAGATAATCCAGCACGAACGACCGCACCGTGTCATCCTGGCGCAGCCAGTTCTTCATCGGCACGCTGTGGCCGAGCTTGTCCCGGCGGTGGGTGATGGCGTGGGGCAGGAAGCCATCCATGGTGCGGCGGAGGATGTACTTGACGTCGAACCACCGCCTGACCTTCAGCCGCGAGGGGATCGCGGCGCAGAACTCCACCAACTGCCGATCCATCAGCGGGTGGCGCACCTCCAGGCCGAAGCAGCGGATCAGCTCGCTGCGCCGCAGGTAGAACTCGATGATGGTCTGATAGTCGGCGTAGAGCGCGTGGCTGAGCGGGTCGGGGCCGTCGGCCTCGGCGTGGATGCGGAAAAAATCTTCCAGCAGGTCGTCCAGGTCCACCGCGTCGAGCAATTGGGGCGTCAGTGCCTGGGCCAGCAGGGCGGGGGTGTAGTAGGTTCGCCAGCGGTTGGCCAGCATTTCTTTGGGCAGGCTGATGTTCTGGGCGAAGCGCTTGAGCTTGACCAGGAGGTTTTTCTTGCGGCGGGAGTCGGGGAGCTGGAGCAGCAGGCTCATCAGCGGCCGACATACCGCCGGTGGGAGGCGGTCGATGAAGCGGGCGACTTGTTCAGCCTCGTAGACGGGATGTCCGGCGAACAGCTCGTCGCCGCCGTCGCCGGTGAGCACCAGGGCTTCGCGGCCCGCTGCGGCGCGTCCGAGCAGGTAGGTGGCCACGGTGATGCCGATTTCGCACAGGGGCTCCTGCATCTGCTGAACCACCTGCTCCATCAGGAGCACGTCCTGGGGGCGGTATTCCACCTCGGTGTGCTCTGCGCCGACGCTGTGGGCCATGAGGCGGGCGTAGTGCGATTCGTCGAATGACTCGCCGCGGCAGCGGTAGGCGTAGGTGTGGATGGATCCCATCCAGCCGGCGCGCATCAGGCCCAGGACGGTGCTGGAGTCCAGCCCGCCGCTGAGGAACACCGCCGGGGCCGGGCCCGAGGTGGGGACGCGGATCTGCACAGCCCGTTCCAGCTCCTGCCATAGCGCCTGGGCGATCTGCCGCGGGTTGTCGGGGTGGGGGTTGGCGAAGGAGAGCCGCCAGTAGCGGTGCGGGCGCGTCGCATGCAGGCCGGCAATCAGCACGTGCCCCGGCGGCAGCTTGCGAACGCCGCGGAACATCGTCCGCGTGCCGGCTTCGTAATGAAACATCAGGAAGCGGACCAGCGTCGTCGGGTCCAGCGACGCTTCCAGGTTCGCTGCGCGCAGGAGGGCGGCGATCTGCGATGAAAAGACCACCCGCCGGCCGTCGTCGTGGTAATAAAGCGTTTCAGCGCCCAGGTGATCGCGGCCCAGGAGGAGGCGGTGATCAGCAGCGTCGTAGAGGGCGAAGGTGAACCGCCCGGCGATCCGCTGGGGGAAATCCTCCCCGTAGCGGCGGTATAGCGCCGCCAGGAGCGCCGCGGGGCCTTCCTCCACCGGCGGGGCGTCGCCCCCCAGCCAGCCGGCCAGCTCCGCCTGGTTGTACAGCCGACCGCGGAATGCAACGGCGCAATGGCTCCATCGCGCCAGGCCCACCCACACCGGGCGATGATCGCCCACGCCGCCTCCCGCGCAAGCGGCAACGCCCATCGGCCCCGCGTCCAGACGCTGAAGCGGCTCATGGGCCTGGATCGAGGCTTCCGCTGCTGGGGGCTCGGGCCCGAGGATGTCGCACAGGCGATGAAGATCCACACTCGCGCCAGCGTCTCTCTCAAAAACACCCAGGATGACGCCAGGCCTGACCAGGACGGAGGGCGAAGTCGGCGCAGTTGCCAGGATCATAGAAATCCCCTCTTCTTGATCATGAAACGTGACGCCGGTGCACGCAGCGTTCAACCTTAGGAACAGCATCCAGGGGGAAAGAACGGCCCCCGGGAGCCCCCAGACACAATTCAGCATCGCACGCAAGCCCACGCCCAAGCGATCCTGTAGCCACAGGTCAGGCGAATCGGGGGATCAAAAAGGAAAGGCTCAGCGCAGCGTAGGAAAAACGCCGATGTGCGATGCGATGGGGCAGAGGGCAGACGGTAGGAGTCGGAAAAATCACGGTCACCCATTGGGGCCGAATAGCCCGCCCCCAACGGGGGCGCGGCTGAAGCGACATCAAAAGGCGGAGCTACATTAACGACGAGCAGGGGCTTTAGCCCAGGCCGCTGCGGAGGAAATACTCCATCAGCTCGTGGCCTAGAGGGATATGCAGGTCGGACTGCTGAGCGTTGCGTTCCGACAGGGGTTGATGCACGACGCTGTGGACGCGCGTGCCGGCCATGATGAAGGGCACGGGGGTCGGGTCGTGCTTGCGCGTCTCGACGCGGGTGTAGTGATCGGGCAGCAGGAGGATGCGCCAATCCTCGCCGCGCTCGCGCAGCGCCGCATGGATCGGCCCGACCACGTGCTGGTCGATGGCTTCGATGGCGGCGACCTTGGTGGCGGCGTCGGCGGCGTGCGAGGCCTCATCGGGCGACTCGATATGCACGCAGACCAGGTCGTAGTGGTCCAGCGCCGCGATGGCGTGGCGGCCCGCAGCGGCGTAGTCGTTGTCGTGGTAGCTGGTCTGGCCGGGCACGTCGAGCCGGTCCCAGCCGATGAATCGCGCGATGCCCGCCAGCAGATCCACCGCGGTGATCATCGCGCCGCGCAGGCCAAAGCGGTCGCGGAAGGGGGGCATCACCGGCTTGCGGCCCTGACCCCAGGGCCACAGGTGCGTCGCGGGCAGCTCGCCCATCTCCCGCCGAGTCTGGTTTACCTCGTGGTCGGCCAGGAACACCTCGCTCTGGGCAATCAACTGCTGAAGCAGCGGAGCATGTTCGCCGCCGACGGGCAGGTGCTTGCGGATCGGCTCGCCGGGGATGTCGTGCGGCGGGGTGGTGGCCAGCTCCGACCAGTCGCGGCCGTCCTGCCCCCCGCGGTTGGAGGTGTCCACCATGATGTTGCGGTAGCTGACGCCCGGGTACAGCAGCATCTGGGGCAGGTCCAGGTGCTGGGCCAGGTCGGCCAGCAGCTTGCGGCCTTCGCTGGAGCGGATGTGCCCTGCGGAGTGGTCCTGCATCAAGCCGTCGATGACGGTGACGAGGTTGACGCGGAAGATCCAGTCGCTGTCGTCAAGCTCGATGCCCAGCGCCGCGGCCTCCAGCGGCGCCCGGCCTTTGTGGTAGCGACGCGGGTCGTAGCCCAGCAGGCTCATCGTGCACACGTCACTGCCGCAGGGAAGCCCCTCGGGCGTGGTGGCGACGGTGCCCTGCCTGCCGCCCATCGCCAGCTCGTCCATGTGCGGCTTGCGGGCAGCCTCCAGGGGCGTCTTGCCGTCCAGTTCCTTGAGCGGGTAGTCCGCTGCGCCGTCGGGGATGATCAGAACGTATTTCATGGAGCGTGGGTGGGGTTCGAGGCGGTTCTTCGTGGTTTTTTCGATCAGGCGTTTTAAAACTGGATCGGCACGCCCTCGGCCTTCCACTTCTGGATCAGCAGCCGCATCTCGTCGATGGCCTGCTGCATCCGCTGGAAGGTGTCGTTGAGGTTGTTGTAGAGCGAGGGGTCGTTGATCATTTTGCCCAGCGTGCCGTCGGGCTGCTCGGCGGCGGCGACCAGCCGCTGAATCGTCGCAGCGGTGTGGCTCAGATCGTCGGCCAGCGCTACGTAGCGGTCGCGTAGCGATTGGACGCTCTGGCCAAGGGTCTGGCGCAGCTCCTGGGCGCTGGTGGAGAGCTCGTCGATGAGCTGGCGGGAGCCGGCGGCGGCGGCGCGGATGTCCTGGCGCAACTGCTCGTCGTTGGTGTAGGCCTGGATGCCGGCGATTACCTCCTTCATTTCAGCCATGCGGGCGTCGACGCGCTGAAGGACGGTGGAGAGATTGGCGGCGGTCTGACCCGTGTCCACCGCATCAGGGCTGCGCGGTTCAAGCAGGCGGTTGAGGTGCTGGCCCACCTGCTTCCACTCCTGGCTAAGCTGCTGGATCGTGTCGCCCAGGTCCATGAGGGAGGGGACTTGCCCCTGGACCACCGCGGAGCCGTCGGTGGGCAGGTATTGCTCGACCTGGCCATCTACGCCGTCCACCTGGAAGGCGACGATGGCGCTGCCGCCCAGAAGGGAGGAAGACTCGACCACCACGCGGGCGTTTTGGGGGATGCGGACGTCGCTGCGGATGCGGGCGACCGCGATCACGCCCTTTTGCGGCGGCGGCCGGAGGGAGACGGACTCCACCTCGCCGATGTCGATGCCGCTGAGGTAGACGCGGTTGCTGGTGTTGAGCCCGCCGGCCTGGGGCAGCTCGACCGTGACGTGGTAGCCCTCCTTGAACCAGGCGGGCAGGTAGCCAAAGAGCAGGAGGAGCGCTAGCAGGCCCGCCAGGCCCGCGAGGGTGGTGATGCCCACGACGATGTTGCGTGTGCGTTCTTCCATGGTGCGGCACTCCCAGCGGCGTCCAGCCCCGGCCGCCTTCGCCGCGTGACGGTCAACCGGGTGGGTGGTCGTGGTTGGGTTCCAATCCGCGCCGGATCAGCTCCAGGTCGATCTGGTCGGCCTGGCCGCGGATAAACCGCTGCACCAGTTCGTTGTCGCTGCGCCGGAACGTTTCCGGGTCGCCGTCGCAGATGAAGTTGCCATGGTAGAGCAGCAGCATCCGATCGGCAATCTTGGCGGCGCTGGCCATGTCGTGGGTGACGACGATGCTGGTGATGCCCAGCCGCTGGCTCAGGGCCAGGATCAACTCGTTGATCAGGTCGGCGCGGATGGGGTCCAGGCCGGTGGTGGGCTCGTCGTAGAGCACCACGGTGGGCTCCATGACGATCGCCCGAGCCAGGGCCACGCGTTTTTTTTGCCCGCCGGAAAGGTCCGCCGGCATCTGGTTCTGGAGGCCGGCCAGCCCCACCATCCGCAGCACGCGGCTGACCCGCTCGGCACGCTCCTGGGGGGTGAGGGTGGTGTGCTCGATCAGCGGGAACTCGACGTTCTGCCCCACGTTCATCGAGTCGAACAGCGCGCTCATCTGGAAAAGGAAGCCGATCTTCTTGCGCACCTCCACCAGTTGCGCGGGGGGCATGGTGTCGACGCGCTGGCCTTCGAAGTAGATCTCGCCCTGGTCGGGGCGGATCAGGCCCACGATGTGCTTGAGCAGCACGCTCTTGCCGGTGCCGGAGGGGCCGATGATGACGGTGGTCTGGCCGCGGAAGATGTCGAAGGTGACGTCGTTGAGCACCTTGAGGGAGCCGAAGGATTTGGAGACGTGGACGAAGCGGATGATCGGGTCGCCGGCGGGGCGGCGTCGCCGGCGGGGAGCGGCATCCAGGGGGTGCGCGCCCAGCATCACCGTGGGCGACTCCTGCCACGGCGTCAGGGCAGGGGGGCCCTGGTCCTGCGGGGTCGGCTTGTCTGGTGTCTGCGTCATCGCTGGGGCGGGCTACTCCGCCTTGAAAAAGTCCCGAATCGCGGCGATCACCTGGTCCTGTTCGGCCTCGGTCATCTCGGGGAAGATCGGCAAGCTCAGCACTTCCTGAGCGGCCTGCTCGGCCACGGGCATGCTGCCGGGCTGGTATCCCAGGTGGGCGAAGCACGGCTGCAGGTGCAGCGGCAGGGGATAGTAGACCCGGCTGCCGATACCGCAGGCCTGCAGGTGGTGCCGGACGCCCTCGCGCGCCCCGCCCCGCAGGCGGACCGTGTAATTGTTGTACACGTGGTAGCGCACTTCCGGCTCAAAGGGCGTGCCCACCGGCAGCGTCTCGAGCTTGCGCCCGTAGCGGTCGGCCAGCGCTCGGCGCTGCTGGATCCACGATTCGAGGTGGTTCAGCTTCACGCTGAGCATCGCCGCGTGTAGGGCGTCGAGGCGGAAGTTGCCGCCGATGTGCGGGAAGTGATAGCCCCCGTCCGAGCCGTGCACGCGGAGCACGCTGATCCGCTGCGCCAGCTCCTCGTCGTTGGTGGTGCAGGCCCCGGCGTCGCCCATGGCCGGCAGCACCTTGGTGGGGTAGAAGCTGAAGCAGCCCACGTCGCCGATGGAGCCCACCGGCTTGCCCTGGTACCGCGCGCCCAGCGCCTGCGCTGCGTCCTCGATCACCCGCAGCTTGTGCGCCCGGGCCAGCTCCATGATCGGGCCCATGTCCGCGGGCAGCCCGAACAGGTGCACGGGAATGATGGCCTTGGTGGCCGGGGTGATGGCGCCCTCGATCGCATCCACGTCGATGAGGTAGGTTCGCGGGTTGATGTCCACGAACACGGGCTTGGCGCCCAGGCGGGCGATGCAGCCGGCGGTGGCGAAGAAGGTGAAGGGGGTGGTGATCACCTCGTCGCCAGGGCCGACGCCGATCGCCATCAGCGCCACCAGCAGGGCGTCGGTGCCCGAGGCAACGCCGATGGCACGCTGCACGCCGCAGTGCTGGGCGAGCTTCTGCTCGAATTCCTCCACGAACGGGCCCAGGATGAACTGGCCCGACTCCACCACGCGCTCAAACGCCCCGCGCAGCAGGGGCATCAGCTCCGTGTGCTGCCGGTTCAGATCCAAAAGGGGTACAGACATAGAGTTTCCATGCCAAGCGGAGGTTATTGAAAGAATGGAAAGCATATCCCCGAGCGGGGCCTCAGCCAAGGCCGCCCCTCCTTCCCGGAAGCAGCTTGGAGGGAAGGGCCCGCGGCAAACAGACGGTCAGCGGTTGGCAGGGGGTGGTCGGCGGCGATCCAGGCGCGTCCGGGGTATCCGGGGATGGCCGGGGGCCGTGGGGCTGGGGGCGATGGGGGGGCCGGTTCTTTTATAGGGCTTGCCCTTGATAGAGCTTGACAATCCCGCAGGCTCCGGCGACGCTGAGGCTGGGAACGAGGCTTCACTTTCCTGATAAGGGGTCGGTATGGCTCAGGCGCCCCAGGGCCAGATCACCTGCTCCCATTGCGGCAGGGTATATAAGTGGAAGCCGGAGATCGCCGGCCGCAAGGTGGTCTGCAAGTGCGGTCAGAAGATGCGGATCCCCGCCGAGCCTTCGGATCAGGCCCAGTCGGCAGGCTCGTCTTCCTCGCCGGCGCAGGAGCCTTCCACCTACGAGCTGGCCGTGTCCGAGAGCCACCCATCTTCCGGGGGCGGGGGTGGGGGCGGTTCAGGTCGATCGAAGGGTTCCCGTCAGGAGAAATGCCCCGCGTGCAACCAGGCCCTCAAGCCCGGGGCGGTCATCTGCATCAACTGCGGCTACAACCTCCAGGAAGGCAAGCGGCTCAAGACCCAGGTCGGGGGGGAGGCTGACGCGGTCAGCGGCCCCGGCGCTGCGGTCGGCACAGCGGCTGTATCGCCCGCCTTGGCTGCTGCAAGCACAGGCAGCGCGTTGTCCGGGGGGTGGGAGGAGCAGGAAGAAGGCAGTGATAGCCGCATGGTGGAGCTTTGGCTGCCCCTGGGCCTGATCGTCCTGGGCGTGGCGGTCCAGCTCCTTCAGATGCTTTACTTCAGTTCCCATCCCCTGGACGGGATCGTGGCGGCCGTGATCTCCCTGGGTGTGAGGGTCTTTTTCTCGGTGGTGATGCTCTTTTTGGGCATCCTCGTCGCGGTGCGGGCGCTGGATATCGCGTTTGGGCCGCTGGGGGCGGCC
>DASVCG010000197.1:0-6243 GCA_036381755.1 Phycisphaeraceae bacterium
GGAGGCAGGGGCTCCGCCTCTTGCGCGCGGACCAAGCCTTGCCCTCCAACGCCCGCCAGGATCACTAAGGCCAGGATCAGACGAGATTTAGGAAAACACCCCATTGCGTGCTAAGGAAATCTAGGATTCACACCAAGGCACATCAATGAGTTATCGGTCAGTTTTTCCCCCCGTATGACCCGCCTGGAGGCCCAAAATGGGGGGGTAGCCCCCGGAAGGGGCAGGCGGCAGGGGGGAAGGGAAGATAAACCTCAGAGGCAAAAAGACATACAAAAGGGGAGGTGGTGACGCGGATTGGGGGCAAGAGATGGGGAAGGTGGGGAGAGGGTTAAAGGTCGATGAGGGGGCCAACAGCCCGCCCCCAACGGGGGGGCGCGGCCGGAACTGCATCCCAAAGCTCTGTCCCAACGGGAGATAGGACCGGATGAGTGAAGATCACAAACCCCGGATCACCGATCTTCCGGGGGATCTTCCGCGGACTCTTCCGGGGGTGCGATGACCTCCACGAAGTGCCGGGCCTGGACGCCGCAGGCGTCGCGGACCTGGTGTCGGCAGCTAAAGCCGCAGGCCACGATCCCATCGCCCTCCTGCCGCGACCGCACCGCGGGGAACAGCCGGTCCTCGCCGATCTTGAGCGACAGGTCGTAATGCTCGTAGCCGAACGAGCCGGCCATGCCGCAGCAGCCCGCGTCGATCAACTGCACGTCGAGCCCCGGCGTCTGCTCAAACACCTGCTTCATCGCGTCCGTGCCGAACAACGCCTTTTGATGGCAGTGGCCGTGGACCAGCACCCGCTTGAAGGGCGAGGTGAACCGCGGCGTCAGCCGACCCGCAGCGATCTGCTGCGCCAGGAATACGTCGATCATCCTCACCTGCGCCGCAACCCGCTTGCCCAGCGCTTCGTCCCCGATCAGGTCCGGCAGATCGTCCGCCAGCGCAGAAGCGCAACTGGGCTCAAGCACCACGATCGGCAGGCCTTCCCGGACATATTCATCCAGCCGGCGGAGCGTTTGCTCGCCGTCCCGCCGGGCTAGGTGGAGCAGCCCCTTGCTGATCCGCGTCCGCTGGCAGCAGCCGGCGTTGGCCAGGATCACCTGATAGCCGCACGCTTCGAGCAGCCGAACCGCGGCGCGGCCGACGCCCGGCTCCATGAAGTTGGTGAACGTGTCGTTGAACAGCACCACGCGCGGAGCGTCCGGGTTGCTGCGCTGCGGGCCTCGGCGGTCGAACCAGCGGCGCAGCGTCTGACGCGCGAAGGCCGGCATCGGCCGCCTGCGGTCGATCCCCGCCAGCTTGTGCATCGCCCACCTGAACGGCCCGCTGTTTTGCACCCAGTTCACCAGGGGCGCCATCGGCCCAGCCAGAAGCGGCGCGACCTGCGGCAGGTTGCCCAACAGACGCGCGCCCAGCGGCGTGCCGTGGCGGTCGTAGCGCATCTGCAGGACGTCGCTCTTGAGCCGGGCCATGTCCACCGCGTTGGGGCACTCGGCCTTGCACGCCTTGCACTCCAGGCACAGCTCCAGCACCTCGTGGATGCGGTCGCTCTGAAGCGCATCAGGCCCTAGCTGCCCGCTCATGGCCAGGCGCAGGGCGTTGGCCCTGCCGCGCGTCACGTGCTCCTCGTCTTTGGTGGCCATGTAGCTGGGGCACATCGTGCCGGCGCCGAGCTTGCGGCAGGCGCCCACGCCGTTGCACTGCTCCACCGCCCGCGCAAAGCCCCCCTGGTCGCGGTAGTGGAAGCTCGCGGGCACTTCCGTGATGCGGTAATCCGGGCCGTAGCGCAGGTTCTGGTCCATCGGCGGGCAGTCGATGATCTTGCCCGGGTTCATCAGCCCCTGCGGGTCGAAAAGCTGCTTGACCTGTCGGAAGGCCTCGTAGACGGAATCGCCGAAGAACTCGCGGAGGAACGGCCCGCGCACCAGGCCGTCGCCGTGCTCGCCGCTCCACGATCCGCCGTAGTGCTTGACCAGCTCGAAGACGCGCCGGCTGATGCGCATCATCTTCTCCACCTCGGACCGGTGGTGCAGGTCGAGCATCGGCTCGATGTGGATCACGCCGACGCTGGCGTGGCCGTAGAGCGTCACGGGCGCGTCCTCCTGGCGGCAAAGCTGGAGGATCTGGTCGATGTAGTCGGCCAGCGATTCGACGGGCACGCAGGCGTCCTCGATGAACGCCTGTCGCTTGCGCGGCCCCGGGACATTGCTGGCCAGGCCCAGGCTCAGCTTGCGGACGGTCCAGACCTTGGCCTGATCCGCCGGCTCGGTGCGGATGGGCCAGGCGTAGCCGATGCGCTGCGATTCCAGCTCGCGGGCGAGCTTGGCGGCGCGGTCCGCGGCGTCCTGGGGGGATTCGCCGAAGAACTCGACCACCAGCACCGCGGCCGGGGTACCCTGGACGAAGCTGGCCGCCAGGGCTGCGCACGCGCGGTTCCGCAAAGCCTCGCTGAGGATCGGGCCGTCGAGCAATTCCACCGCTGCCGGGCGGTGCTCCAGAATCTGCGGCACTGCGCGCAGCGACTCGATCACATCCGCGAAGTGCGCCACGCACACCGCGGTGGCCGCGGGCAGCGGCTCGAGCTTGACCTTGGCCTCCAGCAATAGGCCCAGCGTGCCCTCGCTGCCGACGATCAGGTTCGCCAGGTTCCAGGGCTTGGGGCCGGTGAAGGCGTCGAGGTTGTAGCCGCTGACGCGGCGCATCACCTTGGGGTAGCGCGCCAGGATCTGGTCGCGGTGCTGGGCGATGATCTGCTCGAAGCCGCGGTAGATTTCGCCCTCGCGCGTCTCCTGCTGGCTCAAGTGTCGCCACTGGTTCTGGTCAGCAGGCCCCAGGTTGAGCACGGTGCCGTCGCTGAGGGCGACTTTGGTTTCGAGGACGTTGTCGACGGTTTTGCCGTAGAGGATCGAGTGCGTGCCGGAGGAGTTGTTGCCGATCATCCCGCCGACGGTGGCACGGTCGCCGGTGGCCGGGTCGGGCGCGAAGTGCAGGCGGTGGGGGGCCAGCAGCTTGTTGAGCTGATCGCGGATCATGCCCGGCCCGACGCGGGCCCAGCGCTCCTGGGCGTTAAGCTCGAGCAGTTGATCCATGTGCCTGGAGCAGTCGATGACTGCGCCGTTCCAGGTGGTTTGGCCTGAAAGGCTGGTCGCCCCGCCGCGCGGCGTGATCGGCAGGCCGTGCCGGCTCGCTAACCGCACCGCCTCGACCGCGTCCTGCTCGTCCATCGGCCAGACGACGCAGCGGGGCATCACCTGGTAGTGGCTGGCGTCGGTGGCGTGGAGCCCGCGTGTGACCGGGTCGAACGAAACCTCGCCGCGCAGGCGCGACCGCCACTGCTGCTGGAGGGCTTGGAGATTTCCGTTCGAGGTGGAAGGGGCTGTCGCGGTCATGTCCTCTCCCAGCAGGGAGGCTGGCAGGAATGATAGGCCGGCCCGCGTCCGGCCCTGGCGATGAGCGGTCCGCTGGGCGCGGAGCGGATCGCGCGTGGAGGCTGCGGGCTACGCCTTGGGCAAGAGGCCCAGGATGGCCTGGCTGGGCCGGGGGATGACGTGCGCCGCGATGAGCTTGCCCAGGCCGTTGACCTTGGCCTCGCCGGCCTGGACCGCCGCCTTCACCGCTGCCACATCGCCCCGGATCAGCACCGTCACGTACCCGCCGCCGAGCTTCTCCTTGCCGATCACCTCAACGTTGGCGGCCTTGCAGGCGGTGTTGATCGCCTCGATCACCGCGGTGAAGCCCTGCGTCTCGATCATGCCGATGGCATAGGGGGATTCGCTCACTGCCGACTCCTTTGCATTCGCGCTGGCGGGGGCCGCGGCCCCCCGCGCAGCAGGCGTGGTGGGGATGAAGACCACGTCCGCCTGGATCAGCGGGCTGAACTCCGGGGGCGCCTCGATGGCCTTCCACGCCCGGCGATCCGGTGCGTCGATCACCGTGGCCACGCACCGCGTGCCCATCCGCGTGGCGGCCTCCTGGCCCGCGGCGACGGCGGCGCGGAGCTGGGCCGCGTCGCCCTGCACCTTCATGCACACGCCGTAAAAATCGTTCAATTCCGCCTGGAGCAGCCTCACGCCCGAGGCCTTCTCCATCGCGTCAAGCACCACCAGCGACGGGCACAGCCCCGTCACCTCGACCACCGCCAAGCCGCTGCCGATCCGGCTCACAGCACGCCTCGCTGGCGCAACTGGTTGATCACGCCCTGGGCGATGTGGGCGATGCGGTCACGGTCGATGTCGCCCGATCGCACGGGGCAGCCCTCCGCGGGCGGGTCCACCACGCCGAAGTCCGCCAGGATGCACTGGAGCACGCGCTGAAGCGACGCCAGGTCGATGTGCTGCGTGGGGCTCATGGGCTGGCGGCCCCGGCCCAGCTCGATGCCGCGCAGCTCCACCGCGGCGCGGAACCCCTCCGGGAACTCAGCCGAGTAGAGCATCGTGTCGAACAGCTCCAGCAGGCGGTATTGCAGCTCCATCGCCTCCTGCAACTGGCCCGCGCGGGTCAGGTCGTAAAGCCGGCGGGTCAGCTCCGGCACCACGCCGCTGGTGGCGTTGGTGCCCCCGTCAGCCCCGACCAGCAGCATCGGCACCAGCACCGCCTCCCACCCGGTGAGGAAGGTGAAGTCCGGCCGAAGCGGACGCACCGCCTTGATCATCCGCATCATGAACGCCACGTCGCCGGAGGAGTCCTTGATCCCCACGATCCTCTCGAACTCAGCTAACCGCTTGATCGTGGGCACGTCGATGGGGCTGGCGAACATGGGGATGTTGTACAGCGTCACGTCGATGGGCGAGTGAAGCGCGATCTCGCGGAAATAGGCGTACACCGACTCGGCGTTGAGGCGGTAATAGAACGGAGAAACGATCGCCACCGCCCGCGCGCCGTATTCGTGGTAGGTCTCGCAGGCCTTGACCGTCTCCTTGACGTTGGCCTCCGCGGCGCCGGCAAGCACGGGGACGCGGCCCGCGGCCTGCTCGCACACGATCTTGACGATCCGCTTGCGCTCCTCGGCGGTGAAGCGCGTGAACTCGCCCGTGGAGCCGTTGGGGTACAGCCCGTGCACGCCGCGCTCGATCAGCCAGTCGATGTACCGCCGCAGGCCCGCTTCGTGGATCTGCCCCTGCTCATCCAGAGGGACCATATGGGGCGTGAAGATGCCCTGGAGTCGCTCGGCCATAACCGCTCCTCGTTCCCCAGCCATGCCGGGCCGCCCGCTGCCCTTCGCAGCGGCCGCGTGGGGTAACAGGTCAGTACGATAAACCACCGGCTGCGGGCTGGCAATCGGGGGCCTTGCTGCCCGGGACAGCCGCTGGTCGCGGCGGGAAAAGTCAAAAAAACGGGTTGTGCTGCGCGCAATCCGGGCGCGGGGCGGGGCGGCTAAAGCTCAAGCTAAAACTAAAGATCCCCCAGCCGGGGTTGGTTGAGCGCTTGGGCGGGGGGCGGGGCCGGCGGGCTGAGGCCCGCGATCGGCGAAGCAGGCTTCGCTTCACGCCCATCCGCCTCCGCGTGACGGCTTTGCCGCGCCACCACCTGGTGCGCCAGCCGCGGGTGGATCAGCCACAGCCAGTCGATCAGCCGGAAATGCCGGGGTACGTACAGCTCCAGCCGCGGGCGGTCCAGCAGCGACACGATCCGGTCCGATACGCGCTGGGGCGTGATCGCGTAGCGGCGCACCTTCCGCCACAGCGGCGCCTTGTCGGGCAGGCGGAAATAGGGCGTGTCGACGATGCCCGGGTTCACGTAGCTGAAATGGACGCCCTCGTCAGCGTGCTCCGCCGCGAGGGTTTGCGTCAGCGAGATCAAGGCCGCTT
Organism: Phycisphaeraceae bacterium; assembly: GCA_036381755.1. GTDB lineage: Bacteria > Planctomycetota > Phycisphaerae > Phycisphaerales > Phycisphaeraceae > DASVCG01. The sequence continues at coordinate 5,802 of DASVCG010000197.1, forward strand.
TGGCCGCTGCGTAGCCCGCGTGCCCCCAGGGCCCCACCCGCGCCGCCACCGAGGCCACGTTGATGATGTGCCCCCGCTGCCGCTGGAGCATCGCGGGCAGCACCAGGCGGATCATCTCCGCCGCAGCCAGGTAGTTCACCCGCATCAGCCGCTCGTGCTCCTGCGGGGTCTGGTCCAGGAATCGGGAATAGATGCTGGCGCCGGCGTTGTTCACCAGCACCTCCACCGGCCCGTACTCCGCCAACAGGCCGCGGAGCGAGGGGGCGATCCGCTCCGGTTTGGTCAGGTCCAGCGGGATCGCCAGGCAGGGGCGGGGGTGGATCTGACGCGCCAGAGCCGCCAGGCGGTCGCGGTTGCGGGCGATCAGCACGATGCGGTAGCCGCGCTGCGCCAGCTTCTGCGCCACGCACGAGCCGATACCGCCCGAGGCGCCGGTCACGAT
>DASVCG010000198.1:0-2928 GCA_036381755.1 Phycisphaeraceae bacterium
CCATCGACCTGGCGGAAGACCGCCAGCGCTTCGGCGAGTTGATCCGCGAACTGGGCATCCGTCAGCCCGCTCACGGCATCGCCTACAGCGTCGAGGAGGCCATCCAGGTCGCCAACCGCATCGGCTATCCCGTGCTGGTGCGGCCCAGCTTCGTCCTGGGTGGGCGGGCGATGGAAACCGTCTTCGACGACGATCAGCTTCGCCACTACATGATGCTGGCGATGGGCGCCAGCGACCTGGACAACCAGCCCATCCTCATCGATGACTTCCTGGCTGAGGCGATCGAGTGCGACGTGGACGTGATCGCTGATTGCGGGCCTGGCCCGTCTGCCGCTGGGGTGTCAGGCCGGCCGCGGGCGGGTGCTGCGCAGGACTGCCGGGCGCTGGTATGCGGCGTGATGGAGCACATCGAGGAGGCGGGCATCCATTCGGGCGACTCAGCCTGCGCCATCCCGCCTTACTCGCTCAGCGCGGAGGTGGTCGAGCAGCTCAAGCAGCAGTCACGGCAGTTGGCCCAGGCGCTAAAGGTTCGCGGGCTGATGAACGTGCAGTGGGCCATCCGCCGCAACAACGGCGAGCATGAAATTTACGTGCTGGAGGTCAACCCCCGCGCGTCGCGCACCGTGCCGTTTGTGAGCAAGGCCACCGGCGTGCCCTGGGCGCGGCTCGCGGCCCAGGTGATGATCGGCCGCCAGCTTGCCGATCTGGGCGTCACGCAGGAGGTCACGCCCGCGCACACGTCGGTGAAGGAGTCGGTCCTCCCGTTCAACAAGTTCCCCGGCGTGGACGTGATCCTGGGCCCGGAGATGCGTTCCACCGGCGAGGTGATGGGGGCCGATCCCTCTTTCGCTGTGGCCTTCGCCAAGAGCCAGATGGCCGCGGGGGTCTCGCTGCCGCTGGAGGGCAACGTTTTTCTTTCGGTGCGCGACAGCGACAAGCAGGCGATCGCGCCCATCGCCGCCAAGCTGGTGGAGATGGGCTTCGCGGTGCACACCACGGGCGGCACGCACGAGTATCTCAAGCGGCAGGGGATCAAGACGCAGCGGCTGATGAAGATCAGCGAGGGCCGGCCGCACGCGGTGGATTTGATCAAGAACCGCCAGCTTCAGCTCGTCATCAACACGCCCACGCGGAAGGGGGCGGGCAGCGACGAGGGCCGCCTGCGCGCCACGGCTGTACGCTTCAATGTGCCGATGATCACCACCATCACCGGCGCCGCCGCCGCTGTCCAGGCCATCGCGGCGCTGCGGGCTGACCGCTGGCAGGTCCGCGCCCTGCAGGACTACTTCCCCCACGCCGCCCGGACGCACCAGACGCTGGCGGCCTCGCCCTGACTCGGCCACACCCCAGCGGGGCAAAGCGTTTCACCAGAACCTTTTAGCTAGCTTTTTGGCTTGGCGTCCCCGGGCGGGCTTGGCGGTCAGCCAAGGTCCGAGGGGCTGTAGACCCACCGGTTCAGGGCCGGCTCGTCGTCCACCAGCTCGCCTTCGCTGAACCACATCGCCAGCTCGCGCTGGGCGGATTCGGGGCTGTCGGAGGCGTGGATGAGGTTGTGCCCGCCGCTCATGCCAAAATCGCCGCGGATGGTGCCCGGCTCGGCCTTGCGGCCGTTGGTCGCGCCGACCAGCTTCCGCGTCACCGCCACGGCCTCCACCCCCCGCAGGGCCAGCACCAGCACCGGGCCGCTGGTGACGAAGCGGATCAGCTCCTCATAGAAAGGCTTGCCCTCGTGCTCGGCGTAGTGCCGCTGGGCCAGGTCGCGCGACACCTTCATCAGCTTGGCGCCCACGATCTGCAAGCCTTTTTGCTCGATGCGGCTGAGGATGGGGCCGATGAGCCGGCGCTGCACCGCGTCGGGTTTGAGAAAGACGAGCGTGGTTTCCATAAAGAACCTCCTTGTAGGCGGTTGGATCGCATTGCTGCGGCCTCGGTCAGCGGCCTGGCGGGCCCAAAGGCTGGGTCTGTTGGGGGGCAGGCCGGGCCGGGGGGAAGTGTTATCCGGGATAGGCGGGCTGGATGCAACTGCGGCTATGCCGGCCCCGCTTGCCGGGTGTGGGAGTTATGGCTGTCAGGCCAGGGGTCGGATGCGGGCGTCCGCCGGCTGATGGACGTGGAGCCGGGCCAGCTCCACGTAATGCGGCGCCAGCCATTGGAGGTATTTTTTCTCCTCCTCGGAGACAGGCCTGACGATCCGGCCGGGCACGCCCATGACCACCATGCCGTCGGGCACCTCCATTCCAGGCGGGACGAGCGCCCCTGCGGCGATGAGGCAGCCCCGCCCGATGACGCTTTGACCCAGAACCGTCGCGTGGATGCCGATGAGCGTGCCGTCGCCGACGGACCGCCCGTGGACGACCGCTCCGTGACCGATGGTGACGTGTTGGCCGATGTGGTTAGGCACGTCCGAATCGCAGTGGATCACGGCGTTGTCCTGGATGTTGGTGCCCTGGCCGATCCGGATTGGGGCCACGTCGCCGCGGACCACCGCCCCGTACCAGATGCTGACATCCGCCTCCAGCTCCACCTGCCCCAGCACCCGCGCGGTGTCAGCCAGGTAGCAACGATCCGCCACGCAGCGCAAGCTCACAGCCGTCTCCTTGGCCGGCCCGGTGTTCCGTCGCCGAGCCGCTGATCTCAATCTTGGGTGAAAGATCGCCCGCTGGCAAACCGGGTTTATCATTCACCGGGCCAGGCGTCTCGATGTTCTTTTTTCCACGCAGCGGAATAGAACCCTACCCCGCTGGGGTTATATGGATGGGCGCGAAGGGTCAGGCGGCAGGAGGCTGCCGCTGCCTGTGGCGCCGCGGGGCCGGTGGCCCAGGCCGGTCGGGGGAGTAGGCAAGTGCTCAATTCAGCAGGACATAGAAGGAGGATATCAAGCATGTCGCTTCGTCAGATCGCTGGGGCGGGGGTGTTCGCGATGGTGCT
>DASVCG010000199.1:0-3632 GCA_036381755.1 Phycisphaeraceae bacterium
ATTCGAGATTTCGCATCGGCTCGCCCAGGCTCATGCGGTCGCGGTAGGCGGCGTCGACCGCTGCGTCGAACCGCTGCTTGATGGTGTCCAGGTCCAGCCGGCGCAGCACGTCGAAGAAGATCCGCTGGCGATCACCCCAGAGCTTCAGCTCGCGGGCGATCTGTCCCTCGGGCCAGCCCGCCTGCCGGAACATCGCCGCCAGGCTCAACTTGCGGAAGAGGTCCGCGAGGAAATAGCTCACCAGCGCGGGGGGCTGATCCGCCAGATCGACCAGCTCGTGCACCTTGGCGATGATCGGGCCCGCTGAGCCCGACCGTATCGACGCCAGCGCCGCCTCCTGCACCGCCCAGGCCTGCTCTTCGCTGCCCCGCCCCACCAGTTGATCCACCAGGGCGGTGGTGATGGTCTGGCCGGGCCCAGCCGCCAGGGCGAGCTTGGCCAGCTCATTGTCCAGCCGCATGCGGTCGACACCCAGCCGCTCGACAAGCTGCTGTGCTGCGCGCGGCTCCAGCGGGCAGTCGTACGCCTGGCGGGCGCGGTCGATCAGCCATTGGCGGGCCTCATCGGGCTTGGGGGCGTCGCACCGGATCAGCGCGCCAGCCTTCTCGATGAGCCGGTCGAGGTTGCCCTTGTGCCAGGTCGCGGCGCGCAGCACGAGTGTGGCGTGGTCGACCGGCTGCTGGGCGTAGCGCTCCAGGGCGTCGCGGTGATTCTTGACGAATTGATCGGCCTCATCGACGGTCACCAGCTTGTAGCCGCCCAGGAGCGAGTAGCTCCGCAGCTCATCGAGCACACTGGCCAGGTCAGCGGTCTTGCCGTCGAAAAGGTATGTCTCCACCTGGCCGTGGGCCTGCTCCAGCGCAGCACGGAGTTCCTGGAAGCAGGTGCGTTTGAGCAGGTCATCGCTGCCGTGCAGCACGAGGATGCGCGCCCTGGCGTCCAGGGCGGGCGGGCGCGGGCTGCGCGAGGCTGCGCCGCTGCTTCGGGCTGATCGCGAGCGTGGCGGAGGCATCAGGGGCATTCTATCGGGCCGACGCGGGGCGATCACCTGCGCCGGCCTACGCCAGCAGGTTTCGGTACGTCAGCGCCGCCAGCGAGAGGGTGATGAAGAACGAGCCCATGTCGGTGAAGGTGTTGAGGATGGGGCTGGAGGCGATGGCTGGATCGACCCGAAGGCTCTTGAGCAGCAGCGGGATGGTCCCGCCCAGGGCGACCGCCAGGACGCTGTTGCAGGCGTAGGCCCCGCCGACGACAAGCGCCAGCCCCACCAGGTCGGGCCGCATGGTCAGGGCGATCAGGCCCAGGATCAGGCCCACGATCAGGCCGTTGAAAAGCCCCACGCCCATTTCCTTGAGGCACACGCGGAACCAATCGCAGGGCTTGATCAGGCCCAGGGCCAGCTCGCGGATGCTCACCGCCACCGCCTGGTTGCCCGCGGCGCCGCTGAGGTTGGCCACCAGGGGCAGGAAGATGGCCAGGGCCGCGAGGGATTCGATCAGCGGCTCGTAGAAGGCGATGATGGTGACGGAGATGAACGAGAGCAGGATGTTGGGGAACAAAAACGCCAGCCGACGCACCGCCCGGGCGCCGGTGGGCATGGTGCGCAGCTCCTGGCCGGTGATGATCCCGCCGAAGCGCAAAAGCTCCATCTCCGAGCGGTCGCCCAGGGCCTCCTCGACCGCGGACCGGCGAACCACGCCCACGAGTCGGCCGTTCTCATCCACCACGGGCGCAGCGTTGAAGGAGTTGGCGTCGAAGAATTCCTCCAGCTCATCCAGGCTGGCGTCAGCGCGGATGAGCCGGGGCTCGCGGATCATGATGTCGACCAGCCGCGTCTGGGGCCGGGCCAGGATCAGGTCGCGGAAGCGCACCACGCCGCGCAGCTCCCCGCCGGGGCCGGTGACGTAGGCGTACTGGATGTCGTAATTGGCGTAGGCGTCGGGGTCGGCGTCGGTCTTGGCGCGAAGCTGGCGGAGCACATCGTCGGTGGTCATGTCCTGGGTGAAGGCCAGGTACTCGGTGATCATGATCCCGCCGGCGGTGTCCGGCTCGTACCGCGTCAGCAGCCTGGCGTCCTGCGCCTCCTGGGGCGCCATCTGGGCGATGATGGCCTGGGCGTCCTCCTCATCGAGCTGGCCCAGCAGGTCGGCCTGCTCGTCGGAGGGCAGCTCGTCGACGATGGCCGCGGCCTGCTGAGGGGGCAGGTCTTCCAGCAGCTCCGCCGCCTGCGGGTGCGACAGCTCATCCACGAGGAACGCCGCGGCCTCAGGCGACAGCATCTCCAGGAGCTTGACGCGTTTGGGCTCATCCAGCAGGGCCACCGCGCGGGCCGCATCGCCCGAGGGCAGCTCGTAGATGTATTGCTCCAGTCGCTGGGCCTGGTCAGCGTCGATGAGCGATTCCAGCGCCTCGGGCGCGTCGATCAGCGGGGGTTGCTCGCCCATGACACAGCCTCCCAGGGGGAACCGATGATTGTAGGTGAACCCGGCGCGCCAGACAGGCCCGCGGGCCAGCCGACACGCGCAGCCAGACCCCTGCCTATGGCCGGTGTGGAGCCGGCTATCGCGCCGCTTGGCGCTTGAGTCACCTGGCCAAAAAATCAAAAAAACCGGCGGGCGCGGGCCCGCCGGGGAATGAAGCGAAGATTCACAACCGGGCGTTGACCCGGATCAGCAGCGATCAGCCTTCCTGCGATTCGCCGCCCTGCTCGGGCTGCTCAGCGGTGGACGCCTGGGCCGACTCGGGCTGCTGCGCCGGAGCGGCGGAGGCGGGCTGGCCCTTGCGGAGCTTGGCGGCGAATTCCATGCGGCGGTTGGCCTTCTGGCGTCGGCGAGAGAACTGCCCGCCGACCTGCGGCCCGCCCTCGCTGCCGGGCGCGCCCAGAAGCTGGAGCACGCACAGGTCGGAGGCGTCGCCGATGCGGTGCCGCGCCAGCTTGATGATCCGCGTGTACCCGCCGTTGCGATCAGCGTAGCGCGGCGCGATCTGCTCGACGAGCTTCTTGACCACGCGCGGCCCGCCGACCAGCTCGCCGTACTTGTTCCGCTGCACGTCCTCGTCCTGGTCGTTGCGGACGATGATGTGGTCGCGTCCCAGCGCCGCAGCGATCCGCCGACGGGCGGTCAGATCGCCCTTCTTGGCGATGGTGATGAGCTTCTCCACCAGCGGCTGCACGCTGCGGGCCTTGGGCAGCGTCGTGGTGATCTGCTCGTGGGTGAACAGCGCCACCGCCAGATTGCGCAGCATGGCTCGGCGGTGGGCGGACGTGCGGCTGAGCTTGTAACCGGCGACACGGTGTCGCATGGCGTTCTCCTTTCTTGGCCCACTGGCGGTGATCCACCACCCGCGGCGCCACTCCCGCGGCAACCTTCACCGCGGGGGGAGCCCCGCTTTAGCGTGCAGGGCTCGAGGTCCCGACGCAGGACCGGGGCAACGATGGCCCCTGCCGCAGCCGTCTGACCCGCTGGGCTTAACCCGATCGGACCCGCTGCGGCGCGATGATTGATCTATATTATCCCAGGCTCAGGAGGAAGCCATGGACGCCTGCACCTCGGGGGGCAGCTCCATGCCCAGCTCCAGGCCCAGATCGGTCAGCTTCCGCTTGACCTCGCGCAGCGACGTCTTGCCGAAGC
>DASVCG010000200.1:0-3314 GCA_036381755.1 Phycisphaeraceae bacterium
GGATTAATGCTGTCAACGGTGCCGACCATGGCCCATCCGAATTTGTTCAGGTCAGCGCCTACCTGAGGCAGGTCAGGTGAAGCGGTGTAGCTGGTGAACGTGCCAAAGACGGCGACGCCGCCGTTGGTCGAGCCCACCGCGGTGTCGGGGCCCACCTGCATCCAGTCGCCGACGTTGGCGGAGGATTGTTGCGCGTCGATCACGCCGTTGATTCCGACGAAGATTGTCCCGGCGCTGGCATGACCGCCAAGCAGCAGGGCTGCGCCCGTCCAGATGGCTGCGGTGAGGGTGAGAAGGTGCTTTCGCATGACTTTTTCTCCTTGCCGGGTGTTGAATCAGGCCCCCGAATTCCTGCCCGCCAAGATTTACCTAGCACGACGAACCTGGCGGGATCGCCCGTCATGGCTTCCCCTTCTTAAGCAGCTGTCTCCATGCCTTGGACGGCGACGAGTCGATTCACCCGCCAGGCGTCTCGCTTGTTTGGGCGCATCTGGGGCAATGACGCCATGAGGATCGCTTGTACAGGCAAGGGGGGAACGCCGCCTTGCCCGTGCCTGTCTTGCACGGGGGCAAGGCCGTGTGCGGATAGCCGGACACGGTGTTGGCGATCACCTTGACATTGGTGGGTGCCTCAGATCGCCCGATGAGTGCAGCGATCGTCGGCTCTCCTCCCTCCGCTACCAAGCAGGCGCTTGGTAGTGCTCCCTTTCCCACTCCTCGCATGTCGCTGCACCCCGGATTAGCAGCATCACAGAACGCGACCCTCGCTTCTTGTGAACCTTCTCTTCAGCCGATAGCGGGAATCCAGCCTTCGCGCTTTCTCGAAGCGCGTTGAGCATCATAAAAAGCTCGTCATCGTGATGCAACACATTTTGCGAAGGTTTTTTGTCCGTCAATTGCCCGGATTTTGCAGTATCCCCAAACTGACGTCACAACTTTCCCAGATTGAATCGCGGCGTCGCTGGATAGCGCCTCAGACCTGTTTTTCGATGCTGTGGTTGTCCTGTAGCTCGTCGCGCAGCGTGGTCCAAGCCGTCCTCAGGATGGATGGGCTGCGGGATTGACGCTGCAGGCGGCGCGGATGGCCTGATAAAGCTGCTCGGCGGGGCTGCCCTTTTGAAGGTAAGCAGCGGCGCCGGCTTGAAGCATGGTGGCAGCGATGGCCTCATCATCGAGCGTCGAAAAACCAATGACGCGGACCGACTCAGCCTGATCCCTGATGCGCCGCGTGGCTTCAATCCCGTCCAATTGGGGCATCTGAACATCCATGATGACCACGTGCGGCTGAGTGTTCCGAGTCAGCTCGACGGCTTCCAGACCATTGGTGGCCTCGGCGACCACCTTCAGGTCGGGCTGGCTATCGATGATCCGACGCAGGTATCGGCGGATCACGGGGTGATCGTCAGCAACGAGGACGCGGATGCGTTTGGACGCCGCATCATGCGGCCGGCCTGAATCGGCTGCTGGCGTGCTCTGGCCATCGCGATGCGATGATCGTTGGGGCATGGCTTCCCGTTGCGGCCCACTAGCATGAGTCAACAACCCGCAGACGCCAGCGGCGCCTGCTGGGCGAACACGCTGCACGCATGGGGCAGCGGCGATGTCGGAATGTTCTAATGAGAACCCTTTCGACAATGGCTTCATGCAAGGTAACACCGCGGGCCGCGGCAATCAACCGATGCCGACCGCCAATTCCCGCGGATTTTCCGCCCGTGGAGAGAAACCGTGCCCTTTTCAGGCCGCTGCGGTTGACTTGGCCCCGGTTCGTGTTGCGGTGGGCGATCCGTGGCGAAAAAAGCCGGGCTGGCAGGCTGCGGTCTATGCCGCGCCCTGTGGCGTGCTGTCGCGAACCCACCGGCCCGGCAGGGGGCTTTTAGGGTTGCATCAGGTTTGCATGACAAAATAGGCGTTCTGGATGTCGTGATCGAAGCGATGGATGCGGATATCGTCGAAGCCGGCTTCGCGCAGCATCTTTTCGGCAAGCTGCACGCCCCAGGCGGCGCCAAGCCCCATGCCGCCCTGCGCCAGCGACACCGTCATGCAGTGCATGCAGGAGACGGTGTAGATCAGTGTGCCCAGCGGGTGTTTGATGTTGTCAACGGGTTCGCTGGAGGCGTCGATGTCCTGCATGAGGAACACCCCGCCTGGACGCAGCGCCTGGCGAATGGCGACAAGCACCTTGTCCGGCCGGGCCTGGTCGTGAATCGCATCCAACGCGGTGATCCAATCAAAAGACGCCGGCTCATGCCAGTCCGTCAGGTCCTTCTGAACAAAGCGCAGGTTCGTCAGGCCGGCGTCGCGGGCGGCCTGCTGGGCATAGGCCACCGCTTCAGCACTAAGGTCATAGCCGGTGAAGCGGCTGTTGGGGTACGCGCGGGCCAGTTGCATCAGGGCTCGCCCCCGACCGCAGCCGATGTCCAGGACATCGATGCCCTCCGTCAGACGCTCGTGCAGGCCGGGGACCAGCGGCACCACCTGATCGACGATGATCGGCACGATCGATTGGCCGCTGTCCTCCGCCATCACGTCATGGAAGCGGGGGTAGGCTGAGTAGGGCACCCCGCCGCCTTTCTTGAAGCACTCGAGCACTTGGTCCTCAACCGCGCCCAGCACCGACAGGTATTGGGCAAAGACGGCCAGATTGGCGGTGGAAGACTGGCGGGAGAGCCAATAGGCGTGCTCGGGCGGCAGGCGGTGGGTTCCTGTGTCTGGGTCGCGCTGGACGATCTTCGCTGCGACCATCGCTCCGAGCCATTCGCGCACGTAGCGTTCATGGAGGCCGGCGTCGCGGGCCAACTCCTGGCTGGTGCGTGCCGTGCCGTCAGCCATCACGTCGAACAGGCCGGTGCGATGGCCCAGCGAGATCATCAGAACCACCATGCCATCGTTGAACATCCCCACCAGCCGATCGCCGAAGGCGTCCCGTTTCTGAGCATCCACAGCAGCAGTACAGGCAAGACACATGATGAGGCTCCTTAGCTAGTGATGAGGCTCCATAGCCATCTGACGCTTAACTAACCAAAAACCAAAAGGGGTTTGGGGCGCTAAATAGAGTCTGGACAATAGTTTTCGAAACATACAGACCGGTTTGTCTGTAAGTTTTCAAAAAATTATGCCCTTGCCAGGTAGGCGTGGAGCGCTTCGATGGCCTTCTCCACGGGCCAGGTGTCGCGATAGGCCACCGCGGTGGCAATGGCTCCTTCAAGCAGCAGGAGATAAGTATCGACTAACCCGTCGCGGTCCAGGTGCGCCAGGCTCGGGTCTTCTTTCATCAGGTCATCCGTCAGCTCGCCGATCAGTTGCCGGATGCTCTC
>DASVCG010000201.1:0-2028 GCA_036381755.1 Phycisphaeraceae bacterium
GGCGGATCGCTTCGATTCGCCACCGCGCCATCTCTTGGGCACGGCGGCAAAGCCAACGGGTAAAGTCGTGCTGCTCGGGATAGCAATTGGCCTGCCGCGGTCCAACTCTTACATCATCCCAGCTCGCGCACCGCCGACCCCACGCTTCGCCCAGCGCTTCGAGCGTGCCGTAGGTCTGGCGAAGGAACGCGCGGAAGCTGGCCAGCGAGTGGGGGCAGAAGCAGACCGATTCATCGACACCATTGCGCCAGCGGTTCTCATTCCAGGCATCCCACGCCAGCAGATTGGGGCGATGAGCGAAATGAGCGCCGCAGGTTTCGAGGAACCGCTCCATCCGAGCCCGCATGCCGGGGTGATCGGAGCAACCGCCCGGCACAAGGCCGCTGAGACACTCCAGCCGCGGGCCGCACACCACCGGCCGGCCGTGGACGTCAATCATGGCGGCGTCCGGCATGACGCGGGGAACCCAAAACGGGTTGAGCTCGGGCAGGACCGACAGGACCACGCCCAAGCCTCGATCATGGGCCAGATCGAAAAGACGGTCGTAGTCGTCGAAAGCGTAGACACCCGGCTCGGGCTCGCACCATCCCCAGACCACCCACGCGACGACGGCGTCGAAGCCCGCGTCGCGGATGCGGCAAAGGTCCTGGCTCCACGCCGGCGGGCGCGGGAACGGGGGCCGGTAGTACTGCACGCCAAGGAGGAAGCCGTGGGGTGGGTTCACGCGGAGGTCTCGCCGTGAAAGGATAGTAACATGTTATGCCACGTTAACGCCCAAGCCGTCGGCCGTCAAGCTTATTTGGCGTCCGATGCCGGATTGCCATAAGAATTGAAAATCGGGCTTGACAGGGGCTGGGCGAGGGCTGTATGTTAATAACATGTTACAAACGCGGTCCAACGCAGACAGGTTGATCGCCCCCGGCGAGAGCGGGAACCTCAAGCTCCGCGACCGGGCTTACGGCTACATCCGCCAGCAATTGGTCAGCGGCAGGCTCGCCGCGGGGAGCCGGCTATCGGTTGACTCGCTGGCCAAGGAGATCGGCATCAGCCGCACCCCTGTGGCTGAGGCGCTGCTTCGACTGCAGATGGAGGGCGTGGTGGAGCAGGTCCCGCGGGTGGGCACGATCGTTCGCCAGCCCGACGTGAAGGAGATTGCCGACCTGTACGAGCTTCGCGAGATCCTGGAGAGCCACGCCGCTGCCCACGCCGCCAAGAACATCTCCCCTGCTGATCAAGCGCTGCTCGACCGCTTCGTGGAGCAGATGCGGCAGATCTGCGTGGAGCTCCGCGAAAGCGGGCAGAAAGTGCTCTCACGCGAGGCGATCCGGCGATTCCTCACCGCTGACCTGGCGTTCCACATGGTCCTGTTGCGGAGCACCGGCAATCAGCGGATTCACAAGATCGTCGAGGATACGCGGGTGTTCCTGCTGATCTTCTGCTTTAAGCGGCACGAGCACCACACGCTCAAAACCGTTGCTGACATCTACCTCTGGCACGGGCGGATCCGCAACGCGATCCGGCGTGGCGACGCGGAAGCGGCGCGGCAGGCGATGCTGGGGCACCTCCGCGTCAGCAAGCAGGGCGCGATCGAATTCATGTCGCAACATCACCGGGCGGAGGGAGACCTGGACAAGGAGCTGGCGGCGCTGATGCCCGCGGGCCTGGACGCACTGGGGCGGGAGCTGCTCCAGCCGGCTCCTGACGCGGCGTCCGGGCGAGGCGGATCCCGCAAAGGCCGAGGCAAAAACCGCCGGGGTTGATTGGATCCAGATGACTCGCTTCAAGTCTAGTCAGTTCGTCACGCGTTGGAGAACCCGTCATGAAGCGTCACCGAGCATTTACCCTTATCGAGCTTCTGGTGGTCATATCGATTATTGCGCTTCTGATCAGTATCCTGATGCCGGCGCTGCGCCACGCACGCGAAGCGGCGATCAACGTCCAATGCCTGTCGAACCTGCGGCAGATCGCGGTGGCGGCTGTGGCCTATGAAGCCGACAGCCAGCGGATGCCCGCCCATTATCTGGAGCT
>DASVCG010000202.1:0-3470 GCA_036381755.1 Phycisphaeraceae bacterium
ACCGCTCGTGATCAGCGCGCCAGCCACGCTTCGCGCAGCGAAAGCGTCGTGGCGGTGGCGTGAACGTCAAAGCCGCGCACGCTATCGAGGTACGCGGAGGTCTGGTCATTGAGATAGAGAAACACCGTTGGCGCGTCGTGAGCAATCCGCTGTTGAACTTCCTTGTAGATCGCGCGCCGCTGCTCGCGATCGCCCACCGCGCGGCCTTGTTCCAGTAAGCGGTCCACCTCCTCATTCGTGTAGCCCTGCTGGTTGTACTTCCCGTCGGAGTGATAGATCGTGTAAACCCACTCATCTGGATCGACGAAACCAACCCAGCCGACGAGCGTCATGTCAAAGTCGCGCCGCCCCAAGGCATCGAAAAAAAGCGTCGATTCCAGCCGCGTGAGCGTCACATCAATGCCCACCTCCTTGAGCATTTGCTTGACAATCCCCGCTGCCTGCACCTGGTACGGGAAATCCGCCCCGACGGTCATCGTCGTCGCAAAACCTTCCGCGTAGCCAGCCTCTTCGAGCAGGCGCTTCGCTTGTTCGATATCTCGCTTGGGATAAAGATGCAGATCGGCGTAAGCCCAGTGATGCGGCGGAATGTGGCCGCCGTCAAGCACAGTCGCGCGGCCGTACTTGACGCCCTCGTTCAACACCTCACGGTCGATGGCCCAGGCGATGGCGCGGCGGACGCGCGGATCATCAAACGGCTTGCGAGTCGTATTCAACCCGATGTATTCCCAGAATGTGCCCGGCGTCGATTCAACCATCACGTGCGGCTCGCCTTCGAGCGGATCGATCTCCTGCACCGGCACATCCAGCACGACATCCACCTCTCCATTCACCAGTGCCGTCGTGCGGGCTGTTTCATCCGGGATTGGACGGTAGGTCACGCGATCAAGCCGCGGCAACCCCTCCACGTAGTACCGCGGGTCCTTCGCGAGCACGAACCACTGGTCCTTATACCACCTAACCAGCTTGAACGGCCCCGAGCCTGCGTCTGCGCGGGACAGGTCGCCGTCATGGGCTTCCACCACTTCCCGATCGACAATGGCGTACATCGGGTGCGCCAGATAGGTCAGCAGCGGCGACATCGGCTCGGCAAAACGCAGCGTCAGGCTGTGCTCACCGGTGATTTCGATCGCTTCCAGGTTCGCAAGGGGCTCCGCCCGGATACCCGCTTTCTGAATACGTTCGAGTGAGTATTTCACGTCCTCAGCGGTGACATGCCGACCGGTCTGATGAAACATCGCATCGGAACGGATGACCAGCTCGAACACACGATAGTCGTCCGAGACGCTGTAGCTCTCGAGCAGGTCGGGTTCGATCTCGCCATAGGTTTCGGTGTAGCGCATCAACGTGCTGTACATGTTTTCGATCAGGCGCATGGAGCCGGCGTCAATGGCATAGTGCGGATCGAGCGTTTTTCCATCCGCCTGGATCGCAATCACCAGTTCGCCGCCGTTCTTGGGGCTGCTGCTCGCATCGGGCGTCGCGCGCTCCTGCGCTGCCTCTCCAGCTTCGCTGCCGCACCCGCTCAGCAGTAGGGCGAGCAGGCACACGATGAACGTAAGACGCGCGTAAGTCATAAGGGCTTGCCTCCGTCTCATCTCCTCGATCGTTATTTGGCTCGTTTTTCAGGCACAGGCGGCGGCTCGGTCGGCTGATCGGGGAAGCCCGTGAGCGGGCCAAGCTCCATCCGGTCGCGTTCAACCGCGGGCGGGCTTTGCATGTAAAGGTTGATGAGTTGGGTCAGGTTCATCAATGCGTCAAGATGGGTGCGCTCGTAGCCGTGCGAGGCGTCGACGCCGAAGCACACCAGCGCGGTGCGGATGTCGTTGCCCGCAGCCACCGCCGAGGCCGCGTCGCAGCGGTAATGGTTCATCACGTCGCGGCCATGCGGGATGTCGTATTTGTGCGCCAAATCCAGCAGCATGCGGGTCAGGTGATAGTCGAACGGCCCTGAGCTGTCTTTCATCGCGATGGTGACGTCATACTCATTGGCGTTCTGCCCCGGTGCGGGCGTGGCGTTATCGACGCTGACCATCTCAGCGGCGTCCTGATGCAACACACCCGACGCACCGGAGCCGACTTCCTCGAAGATGGTGAACAGCAGGTGGCAGTCGATCGGCAGCTTCAGGTCGGCCTCCCGCACCGCCTTCGCCGCCGCGAGCACACAGGCCACGCCAGCCTTGTTGTCCAGGTGACGCGAGGCGATAAAACCGTTGTCCATCACTTCCGGGGCAGGGTCGATCGCGACGTAATCTCCCACACGCACCCCGAGCTGGAGCAGGCCATCAGCGGAATCAACACGCGCGTCAATCCGTATCTCTACATTGTCCCACGACACCGGCTGCGTATCGACCTCGTGGTCGTACACGTGCCCCGATGCCTTAAGGGGAAGGATTGTGCCGCGGTAGTTGCTCTCGTCGGTGAAGACTGTGACGCGAGCCCCCTCGGCGAACCGGCTCGACCATGTGCCGATCGGCACCACCGCCAGCCTGCCGTTGGGCTTGATCTCCCGCACCATCGCGCCGAGCGTGTCGAGGTGCGCGACGACCGCGCGGTTCGGCTTGCTGCGGCTGCCTTCCAGCGTGGCGCGGATCGCGCCCCGCCGGGTCAATTCGAACTCGATCCCAAGCCGTTGGAGTTCATTGCCCACAAAGTGGACGATGCTGTCGGTATAGCCCGACGGGCTTGGGATCTCCAGCAGGTTCATCAGCATGCCGACAAGGTAATCACGATCCACCGGCAGCTTGCGGGCGGACGCCGATTCGATTCGTGCCCTGGCGGCGGCTCTGGAATGCATAGCAGGGAACCTTATGCGCGGCTGATCGCCGATTGAGGGAAGAGAAAATCGATGAACTTCTCCGCGGTGGGTTGTGGCTCATGATTAGCCAGGCCGGGCCGCTCGTTGGCCTCGATCATCACGTATTCCGGCTGCGCCGCATCTGGAACGATCAGGTCCAACCCCACGACCGGAATATTCAGCGCCTGCGCCGCTTTGATGGACGCTTCTGCCAGCTCGGGGTGCAGCCGCTCCGTCACGTCGTGAATGGTGCCGCCCGTGTGCAGGTTGGCTGTTTTGCGGACGTGCAGCGATTCCCCCGCGGGCAACACATCGTCAAGCTCATACCCCATCGTCCTCACGCACCGTCGCGTTTCCTCATCCACCGGCACGCGGCTCTCGCCGCCCGTCGCAGCGGCGCGTCGGCGGTTGTACTTCTCAATCAGCTCGCGAATCTTGTGCTCCCCCGTGCCGACGATGATCGGCGGCTTTCGCACCGCGGCCGCCACGACCTCGCCGTTGATCACGATCACACGCAGGTCCTGCCCCTCGACAAATTGCTCGAGGATCACCGTGCCGCAATGGCGCACCGCCTGCCTGATGGCCGACGCCATCTCCTGGGGCGTGCGGATGTCCACGCTGACGCCTGCGCCCTGCTCGCCCCGCGCGGGCTTCACCACCACGCGGCCATGCT